>JAOUPQ010000356.1 GCA_029879765.1 Nitrospinota bacterium
AACCAAAAAGAAGCCTCGATCCTGGCGGAAGGAATCGGCAATGTATATATAGCCAACACGGAGTATCTTATCGAACGTGGCTCGGATGAAGCGCCTGTTCTGGTTTTTTTCCAGCCCTGGAGGGATTGGGCAAGGCATGATATGGGCATGCGGACTAGAAGTCGATACTTCGGGTTTTACATGGGGATCTCCGAGCGTATAAGAAAATCCTTTGAAGGCAATAACCGCTTCATCGATATCTCATCGGCGTTAAACGGCACTGACAAGATAAAGTATTTCATGGATAGTGTTCATTTCGCCGATGAAGGGCACCAGATCGTCGCGGACGCCATGTTCCCTTATGTGCAAAGGGAAGTGAAACGACTGATCAGCAAAAGAAAATCTTCCTCCCCTTCCCCTGGCGATGGAAAATAAAAAGGGGCTCCGTCTCCGGAGCCCCATGGTTATTATTGACCGGTGGTTTATGCCGCTTTCCTGAACTCGATCACATCCTCCTCCGCATCCGCAAAGCTCAAGTCCAAAGAAACCGATTCCTCATTGTAAGAGGGCGCCGCGGGAACGCTCCATATGAGGGCGGTAAGCCAACCTACAAATGCCAACATGATAATGTATTCCATGTCCTACTCCTATCTATCAATCCAGCTTTCCAGCCTTATCTCTCTTCCTTTATGGCCCAATCCAAACTGGCCATTTGTCTATATATGGATGCACATATCAGACCAATTCTAACGCAGGCGAGCATGCTGTAATATAAGGAGTTATATGGAATAACAGGCTGAACAGGCGACATAAATGTCATTTTTGCCTGAAAATCTGACTTTCTTGGCTTAAACAGCCTCTTTTCCACCGTAAACCGGCCAGGGGACAGGTCGCAGGCTCCCGGCGGCGGGCCTGACAACCTTTATCTGGATCCCCGATCAATCATTAGACATGTCGATCACGATTTTCCCCCGGCCACGCATGCTCTCCAGCCGCCTGTGCCCCTCGGCCACATGTCCCAGATCGATCACCTGGTTAACCTGCGGCTTGACAAACCCTTTTCGCGCCAGAAAGCTGAGCATGCGCAGGTCCGCCCCGCTGTTTCGGACAAGCTCGCACAATATGGCCAGGTTTTTAAGACGCGCCTTGTTCATGGTTTCCATCAGCTGCTTTTCCCACAAGGCGAAGGCGTTGAGGAACACCAGCCTCCCCCCTTCCCCCATGCAATCCACACAGTGGGCGAAACTCTCCCCCCCCACCAGATCCAGGGCCACATCCGCGCCATCCCCCCCGGTGATCCTGGCCACCTCCTCGGCCACGTCCGTGGTGGAATAATCGATCACATGGTCCGCCCCCAGCCTCCTGGCGTATTCCATATTGGCGGTGGAGCAGACCCCTATCACCTCGGCGCCTTTCCATGCGGCCATCTGGATGGCCAAAGACCCCACCCCCCCAGCCGCTCCCATGATCAGCACCCTTTCCATGGGCTGCAGCCTGGCCTTGGCAAACAGCGCCTGAATCACTGTAACGCCCGCCAGAGGCAAGGAGGCCGCCTCCACGGGGGTCAGGTTCTCCGGCTTGAAATCGACGATATCCGAGGCCACCACATGATATTCGGCATAGGCGCCCTGCCTGGCCAGGTTCGCGAAGTAATACACCTGGTCCCCCGGAGCGAATGGGGCGCCCATCCCCACCTCTTCCACCTGGCCGCACACGTCATAGCCCAGGATGGCCGGGTACTCCCTCTGCTGGGACAGATACCCCTTTCGGATCTTGTAATCCACAGGATTGAGGCCACACGCCGCCACTTTCACCAGAAGCTCCCCCGGCCCAGGGATAGGGATATCCATCTCCATAGGATGAAGCACCTCCGGCCCGCCCGGCCTGTCCGCCACAATCGCTTTCATACTCTCTCCTTTTTCATGCGCCTTCGGTTATAATTCCACAATAAGCGGCTTGGGGTAAATTATAATCGATGAACAAACTGTTGGCTCTGGTCCTGATGTTACCCATATCATTTACGGCAGGATGCGCTTCCATCGCCCAATCGGTGGAGCGAGCCTCCTTATTCCATCCAAAAAAGGAACTGCTGGCCAATCCCCGATCTTTCGGCCTGGAGGCGCAGGACGTTTTCATCCTCTCCGGCGAAAACAGGATCCATGGCTGGTTTTTCCCCGGTGAGCCGGACCGCATGTATGTGGTGTATCTGCACGGCAACGCGGAAAATATATCCAGCGCCCTGGGCCTGGTGGCCTCCCTGCGCCCCCAGCGGCTGAATGTGCTGCTGATCGATTATCGCGGTTATGGAAAAAGCCAGGGGGAACCGAGCGTGGAGGGGATTGTGGAAGACGCCACCGCCGCCGTGGACTGGGTGAAGCGACAGGCGCCTCAGGGGAAAATCGCATTGTGGGGCCGCTCG
>JAOUPQ010000357.1 GCA_029879765.1 Nitrospinota bacterium
CGATTGTCATCGTCAGATCACCCTCCCCCCCATCCGCTGTCCGCGTTCGGACCCCTCCCGTTCAGGGAGGGAATTTTATGCCCGTCGCGCCTGCGCCCCCACCGTGGCCTGCGCCCTCGCTGTCGGTGTTGCGCCCCCCTTTGCTTTCCCTCTCCACCTCTGCGAAAATAAGCCATGAATCCTGACTACTGCACAATCACCGGCGATGGCCCCGGCATCATCATGGTCCACGGATGGGGCCAGAGCCGCCAGTCGCTGGCGCCGCTGGCCAGGGAGCTGTCCAAAAGCTTCCGGGTGATAAACATAGACCTCCCCGGCCATGGAGCGGCGAAACACGAGCCTGGCCCATACACCTTCGGCCGATACATGGACCAGATCGCCGACGTGGCCAGGGCGGAGTGTGGCGAAAACTCCTCCCAGGCCAAAAGTGGCTTCTCTCTTCTCGGCTGGAGCATGGGGGGGCTTATCGCCGCCATGTACGCGTTGCGCAAAACGGCGCCTCTGCCCGACTCCTTGATCCTGCTGGCCGCTCCGGCCCGGTTCGTCGCGCCAAAATCCGCCATCGGCATGGGCCAGAGCATCACCTCCATAACCCGGCTGCGGGAGCAGCTGGTGGCGGATCACGAATCCGCCCTGCGCACGTTCATAGAATTCTTTTTCATGTCTGGGGAGGTCATCGACCCGGCGAGCGTGGCGCCGATCCGCGCCGCACTGGCGCCCCCCGACACATTCCCCCCGTCCAGAGAAGCGCTGCTGGCCACCCTGGACCAGCTGGCCGAATCGGACCTGACGGCAGGCCAGGCCCTCCCCGAGCCTGTTCGCGGGTTGATAATAAACGGGACGCTTGATAGAATTTGTCCAAAAGGTGGTCAACGGCTTTGGGAGCATGTGTTCTCCGGCCTGGAACAGACCACTCTGAACGATTGCGGGCACGCCCCGCATCTCACCCGCCTGGAGGAGACTTCGGCGGCGATTATAAAATTCCTGAAAGGCTCCAGATAAACTTGGTTACTTCATCCATCAAGCGCAAGGTTATGCGCGCTTTCGACCGCAGCGCCGCGGAGTATTCGCGCCACGCTAGGTTCCAGGAGGAGATCGCCCGAGAGACCGCGGCCATGGCCCTGCGCCACGCCTCCTGCCGTGGGCGGGTCATCGATCTGGGATGCGGCGACGGCGCCTTGCTGGCGGCGATCATGAAAAGCGCCCCCATCGGCGACCCGATGGCGATGGATCTTTCCGCCGGGATGTGCGCCATGGCCAAGGCCCGGCTCGGCCAGAAAGCCACTGTCATCCGCGCCGATGCGGAATCGCTCCCCTTCGCCACCTCCTCCGCCGATATGATAGTCTCCAGCCTGGCGCTGCAGTGGGTGGAGGATATGGGCGCCCTGTTTGCGCAGATCGCCCGTGTGCTGAAACCCAGCGGCGTATTGGTGGCGGCCACCCTGGGGCCGGGCACTTTCCCGGAGCTTCGCCATGCGGCGCGGCAGGCGCAAAACGGAGTCAGGATACAAAACGACGGGGCGGGGGGCTTTTGTTCCGTGGAAAAACTGGAGAGCGCTCTATCCACCGCCGGATTCACCAGCAGGATCATCCGCGCCCCCAGGGAGCGGCATTACCCGGATTTTGGCGGGTTTCTCCGTTCGCTGAAAAACGTGGGCGCCATGGGGGCTCCACTGCTGGCTGGGGCGGGGCTGGCGCGCCGAGGGTTCTTGCAGAGGATGGAGCGGGAATATGAAAACAGCTTTCGATGCGATCTGGGCCTGAAAGCCACTTACGATGTGGTGTTTATCGAAGCGATATATGAGGGGTAGATGAAATCAGGTCTGGGAATATTCGTCACCGGTTCGGACACCGGTGTGGGGAAAACCATGGTGGCCGGCGGGCTGGCGGCGCTGTTGCGGAAGGCGGGGCGGGACGTGGGAGTGATGAAACCGGTGGAGACCGGAGTCCACCCCTCCCCGGCCAGGGGCGCCGTCGATGACGCGTCGTTCCTTATGAAAATGGCGGGGGTGAAGGATCCTGCAGAGCTGGTGCGGCCAGTGGCCCTCAAGGCGCCTCTGTCGCCCTATCACGCCGCCGCCAGGGAAGGCGCCTCGGTCGATATCGGCGCCATCATGGACGCCTATGCCCAGCTGCGCAGCCGACACGAAGTGATGATTGTGGAGGGCGCCGGAGGGCTGATGGTCCCTGTCACGGAAAACGTATACATGGCGGACCTGGCCCGGATGATGGGCCTTCCGGCGCTGATCGTGGTCCACCCATTCCTGGGGTGTATAAACCAGGCCATCTCCGCCGCCACCGTGGCCCAGGCCGAGGGGCTGGATCTGTTCGGCATAGTCTTCAACGCATGGAAGAAGGGGAAATATCCGGCGCCTGATTTTCCATT
>JAOUPQ010000358.1 GCA_029879765.1 Nitrospinota bacterium
ATCTGGATGCGGCTGGTGGCCACCGCCGTCACCATCGGCTCCGGCGGCTCCGGCGGCCGGGAGGGGCCCATCGCCCAGATGTGCGGCGCGGCGGGATCGGCCATAGGGCAGGCATTGAAAATGTCCTCGGAGCGGTTGCGGCTTCTGGTGGGTTGCGGGGCGGCGGCGGGGATAGCGGCTTCGTTCAACGCTCCCATCGCCGGGGTGATCTTCGCCGTGGAGCTGGTTCTGGGCGATTTCAACGTCATATCCTTCCTGCCCATCGTTATCAGCTCCGTGATGGCTACCACCACAAAGAGGCTATTGATAGGGGCGGATCCGGCGTTCAACGCTCCTTCCTATTCCATCGCGTCATACTGGGAGATCGGGTTATACGCCATCTTCGGCGTGCTCTGCGGGCTGGTGGCGCGGCTCTTTTTCGTGGCGTATTTCAAGGCGGAAGATTATTTCAAATACAATCTGAAGGTAAAAGAGGTCTACAAACCGGCCATCGGCGGGCTGATGGTGGGGGTGATCCTGATATTCTTCCCCCTGGTTGGTGGCGGCGGGTACGACTCCATGGACAAGATGCTCAACGGGGAGCTGTGGTGGGGGCTGGCCTTGGCGCTGATATTCGCCAAGATCTTAGCCACATCCATCTCGCTCGGTTCAGGCGGCTCCGGAGGAATGTTCGCCCCCTCGCTTTTTATAGGGTGCATGATGGGTGGAGCGTTCGGGACTTTGGTCCACACCCTGTTTCCAGACTCAACCGCATCGGCGGGGGCCTACGCCATGGTGGGGATCGGGGCGGTCATGTCCGCCGCGGCCCATGCTCCGCTGACCAACATTCTGATGGCCTATGAACTGACCGGCAACTACCTGATCATCCTTCCGATCATGACCGCTTGCATCATGTCCACCTTCACCATGACCATGTTTTCCGACCGGAGCATCTATACGGAAAAGCTATTCCGCCGGGGGATCAAGCTGTGGCGCGGACATGATATCTCCGTGATGGACGACATCCAGGTGGCGGATGTCATGAGAAAGCAGGTGACCACTATACCGGAGAATATGCATTTCGGGGATATCATGAACCTGATCACCAGTTCTACGGACAACTACTTCCCGGTGGTGGACACGGAAGGGAGGCTCACCGGGGTGGTGTCCATCCAGAACGTGCGGGAGGTGATGCTCGATTCGGCGGAGCTTTGCGACCTGGTGGTGGCCAAAGAGATCGCCACGGAGAAGGTGATAACGCTGATCGGGACAAACAACCTGAACGAGGCGATGGAAAAATTCACCCAAATGGATGTGGAGCAACTGCCGGTGGTGCGCAACGACGACAGCACGAAAGTCATCGGGATGATCAGCCGCATGGATGTCATCGCGGCGTACAACCGGGAAGTGCTGAACAAGTCCAAAGCGAGCGCCTAGACGGCCCCGGCCCCTTTGCCCCATCCATGGCGCCAGGGATGAACGAGGCGGCTAACCGGGAGGAAAGGTGGAAGTGAAAAAGAGTGGCTGGAACTTTTCCATTATTTTCTCCGGCAGGGTCGGTTCCGCCAGTTCCCACGCCTCGCACAGGCGGCCCACGATCTTGTTTTCCAGATCTTTTCGTCGCATCCGGTTCACTTCTTCCTGTCCCACTTCTATTATCAGCCAGTTCTGGGTGTCGTGGGCGTATCCATCGCAGGCCAGCCACACCGTCCTGCGCCGCATCTGATCTCTGGTGAAATAGCCGTATCGCCGGACGATCTGCCAGGGGAACGCCTCCACGGCAATCTTCTCGCGGGAAATGAAGCTAAGAAGGTACGCGTCCCAATAATCGGTCAGAAACACCGCGTCCATGGCCACAAGCTCCGGCACGGCAAGCTTCAGGGTCTGCTCCACCTGGGAGTTTCGCTGGGTCTCCCAGGCTATTTTGTCCTTCCATCCGGCGGCGGAGGAGACCACCATGGCCAGGGCCAGAGCCACCGCCGCCATGGAGGTTCTGGAAAGGGGATAGGCGAACCGGACAAACAGCCATGCCACCGTGGGCAACAGGTGGAGGCAGTATCGGCGGGAGCCTGTATCGCCGGAGAGGGCAGGAATCAGGACCATGATTAATATCGAGGAGCTCTGGCCTATGATCCAGGCTTTGTCGGTGATGGTGAAGGCGCCCCGTCCCTCCCTGGCCAGGGCCAGCGCCACCATGGCTATGATGGCCACAAGCCACAGCGCGGTTAGGACGAACCTGGTCGGCGCCTCGTCCCAAAGCATGGTCATCAGCCGGGGGAGGATGACATGGGTTAGGACCCCTATGGCGTTTTCCATGCCAATGCCGCCACCGATCTCCAGGTGAAGGAACCAGTGGTAGGGCCAGGAGTCGGCGCGGAACAGTTTATGGGCCAGCATGGGGAGGT
>JAOUPQ010000359.1 GCA_029879765.1 Nitrospinota bacterium
CCCCAGCCCAGTGCCCCTCTCTCCACCGGAACCCATGGTGGAGATGTTTTTGTCATACCGGAAAACATCCACCAGGATATCCTCCCTGATGCCTGGGCCGGTATCTGAAATAACAATAACCACCGACTGGTTTTTAGGGGAGCTTATGGAGATCGTGTCGGCTGGTCCACAGAATTTTATGGCGTTGGAGACAAGGTTGCGCATCACCTGGCCCAGAAGGTCCGCGTCGGTGAACACCATGTTGCCGTTGTCGATCTGGTTATTCAGGGTGATACCTTTGCGCGTGGCGATGTGGGAAAAACCGGCCAGGGTGATGTCGGCCAGTTCCGCGCACTTTATGAACCTGGAGCATGGGATGATCTTTCCGGTTTGCAGGCGGCTAAGGTTTAGCAACTCGTCAATTATATCCACCATGCGCGATCCGCTTTCCAGGACGCTGTCTATGGTTTCCGGGCGGTTGGCCATGGCTTTGGTGGCTTCGTCCCCATCCCTCTGCATTTTCAGAAGGCTCATGATGGAGTTGATGGGGGATTTGAGGTCGTGAGCCACCATGGAGACGAACATATCCTTGAGTCTGGTTGCCTCTTCGGCCCTGGTTTTCGCCTCCAGCAGGCTTTTCTCTGTTTTCTTGCGTTCCCTGATGTCCCGGATGGCGATGACCCGGATGGCAGCGCCCTTGTAATTGGCCGATTTCACCCGCACTTCCACCGGCAAAGCGGATCCGTTTTTGGTTTTCAGTAGTATCTCCACGGGGCCGGATTGCTCCTCCGTGAGCCTTCTTTTGATCAGGGCGTGATAATCGGGCACCACCAGATCGAGCAATCTTTTCCCCCCCAGTTGTTCGGCGGAGTATCCTGTGGTTTGCAGCAGGGCCAGGTTGAAGTCTATGATGAATCCGTTTTCGATGATAATGACACCCTCAAAAGAGGCCTCCGCCAGGTGGCGGAATCTATCCTCGCTTTTGACCAGTGAATCCTTGGCCATGGATAGCTCCAGCACGGATCGCTGCATGTTGTTCACCAGATCCATGTTTTCATAGCGAAGCTTGAGAGTGGAGCAGACCACCCCGTTGATGCGCCGGGACAGGCTGACAAGGAACATGACGTACAGCAGGGTCACGTATCCCATGGTAGTTTCGATTTCGTTGCCACTGGAAATCATTACGCCAGCCACCGGCGCCATGGCCGGAATGGAAAACATGAATATGGATTCAATGACGGCGGAAAAAGTCGCCACGCTTCCCGCCGCCAGGCACCCGGACAACAGGATCAGGAAGACCTGGTGGATCTTGGAGTCGGGCGGAGGGAGGTATACCGTGGCCCATCCCCACAGGGCTCCCATGACGAAAGTGGTGGCGAGGAACCTGAACTTCCACGGGGTCATGTTCTCGATGCGGGAGCGGGCTCGGGAAAATCTGACGATCTGCAGGTAACCAGCAAAACAGGTTATGGCCACCAGGACAGACCATATAATGAGCCTGTCGTTGGATATTTCCCCCCAGAAGATGAATAATACGATTACGACAGCCAGCAAGGAGGCGGATATCACCACATTGGCGTGGGAATAGACAAGCTTGATTCTCTCTGCGAACAACCTGAGATCGGTGTCGTCGGAGTTTATCGTGGAGTAATACCCTAAAGGAGAGTCATCCATTTATTACATCACTTCTGTTATCACAACAACTGATTATACGCCATAGGGCAATAGAGGGGGAATAGATTAATGCAAAAATAATAGCGGGAGGTTATCCCTCGTGGAAGCCATGTCATATGCCTCGGAAGGATATATCCCGTGGAACGTATCATGCCTGTGTTTTGCCTCACCATCGGTTGAATCAGTGGTAACATGACTCTCTAAAACAACATCCTTCAGGTATAAAAGGAAGCGGCTATGATCGAACATATCCATGAAACTGCCCTGATAGTTGTCGATGTCCAGTATGATTTTCTGCCGGGAGGGGCGCTGGCTGTGCCATCTGGCTCGGAGGTGATACCGGTCATAAATCGCATGGCGACAAAATTCGCTCATATTGTCATGACCCAGGATTGGCATCCAAAAGGCCACGTCTCCTTCGCTTCCTCCCATCCTGGCAAGAAACCTTACGATACGGTGGAGCTATCCTATGGAACACAGGTTCTCTGGCCGGACCATTGCGTCCAGGGGACCCGGGGCGCCGAGCTTTCCGACGAGCTGGATCTGCCCGGTTGCCGGGTAATCGCGCGGAAGGGACATCACATGGGAATCGATTCGTATTCCACCTTCATGGAAAACGATCACACCACCTCCACCGGGTTGGCGGGTTATCTCAAAGAGCTGGGGGTACGCTCCATATTCCTGGCCGGATTGGCCACAGATTTTTGTGTCCAATAT
>JAOUPQ010000109.1 GCA_029879765.1 Nitrospinota bacterium
GAAATAGGTCTCCGCCAGATGCAGGGTGAGCGAGGTCATGGCCAGCGGAATGCCGGTCAGCCCCCCCAAAAGAATCAAAAACAGGCACGACGAGGCGTACAACATACCCGTAGAGTAATGGATGGAACCCCTGTACAGGCTCCCCACCAGCGAGATGGTGAGCAGGCCCACAGGCACCGAGATCAGCAAGGTGGTGACCATCATGCCGATACGCAGCCAGTCCGCCAGCCCGGAAGTGTACAGGTGATGGACCCACACATCGGAGCCGAGCAGAACCACGCCCCACACTCCGCCGTACACCGCCACCTTGTAGTTGAACACCTGGTTGCGCGACATGGTGGTGATGATCTCCATGAGCGCCCCCACGGCGGGCAGAAGGATGACGTAGACCGCCGGATGACTGTAGAACCAGAAAAGGTTCTGATACAGCAGCACATCGCCTCCATTGTCCGGGACGAAGAAAGCGGTGCCGAAATATTTGTCCAGCAAAAGCAGGGTCACCGCCGCGGCCAGCACCGGGACGAAGATGAGCTGGATCACAAAAGCGCCGGCGATGGTCCAGACGAAGAAGTTGAGCTGGTTCCATCCCATGCCGGGGGCGCGCATGTATATGATGGTGCACAGAAAGTTCACCGATCCGAGGATGGAGGAGAAGCCGATCAGGTGCACAGTGAACACATAAAAGGCCGTGTTGCCGCTGGTGAACTGGGAGGCGTATGGCGCGTATCCTGTCCACATGACATCCGGCGGGTTCGGGATGACGAAGGTCAAAAGGGCCAGCACAATGCCGAACCAGTACAGCCACACCGAAAGGGCGTTGATCCTGGGGAAGGAAACATCATGGGCCCCGATCATCATGGGGATCAGATAGTTGGCCAGAAAGCCGGTGAGCCCCGGGATGAGAAAGCCCAGGATCATGGCGGCCCCATGGAAGTACAGGGCCACGTTATACTGATGGGCTCCGGTGAGAATATCCGGCCCCACGCTCCAAAGCTCCATCCTAATAGCCAGCGCCATAAGCCCAGCCACGGCGAAGGCGGCCAGCGTGCCTATAAGGTAGAGGATCCCGACCCTTTTATGGTCGGTAGTAAAAATCCATTCTTTCATTATTTCCTGCCTTGTTAAGGTTTATTTCCGTAAATCCGCAAAACGCCATGCGCCGCTCAGCCCTCTTCCTGGGCGGCCAGCCATGCGTCAAACTCCTCCTGGGGGAGCACCTTTATCTTTCCATACATCCGCGAGTGGTCCGTGCCACAAAACTCGGTGCAGGTATAGACATATTCGCCCACGTCCTTAGGATAGAACCAGAGGTAGGTGACCCGGCCCGGCATCAGATCCTCCTTGATCCTGTATTTGGGGATGAAGAAGGAGTGCACCACATCGGTGCTGTTCATGCGCAGCACCACAGGCTTGCCCTGGGCCACCACCAGCCCCTCGCCATCCACGCCGGTGACGGTGCCATCGTCCTCATACATCACGTCCGAGCTGCTCATGACCCCGTTGGGGTACGCAAAATCCCAGCCCCACATGCGGCCGGTGACCTGCACTTCATACGCTCCTTCCGGGACGCGGCGCTGGTCGTTCCACAACTTCCATCCCTGGGCCGCCAGGTAAAAGTCGTCCGCCAGGAATATAAACGCCGGGATCAAGGCCCAGGCCAGCGAATTGCCGAAAGACATCTGTTTGAGCCCCCCCACATCGCCTTCTTTTTTGCGAAAGCCCGTGAGCAGGAAATAAATCGAAACCGCCAGGAAGATACCCCCGATAATGTACATGTCAATCAGGAGGTGACCCCACACCTTGTCCCACTCTGGAGCGTGATCGGTCCACGCCAGAGCCTCACCCGGAAAGGCGAGCGCCAGCGCCGTCGCCGCCACCGCCAATATCGAAAAAGCCCTTGTTCTCATATCTGATTCTCCTTGGAATTGCCCCTTTTTCTAACTATGAAAGCGCCCACTCCGAACGCTCCTATTCCGATAAACAAAGATCCCATGGCGAAAAAGAGAGGATAGTTGATTCCATATCTCCCCTCCTTGTAGTTATAGCTGTAGCAAAAACTGATGGCCATGGTGATCACCTGGGACGGCTGCAGCTTGTTGAAAAAACTGTCGATCAAAGCCAGCTGCATGTCCTTCGGCTCCACGTTGGAGCCATGAAGCACCCGAACCACCCGCCCTTCCGGCGAGATGAAATAATATACGTTCGGGTGATAGAACATCCTGTCTGTAAACGACCAGAAATAGGTAAAATCCAATCCATCGGCGAACTGCTTGATCTTCCGTGTGTCCTTGAGCGCGGCAAAAGACCAATGCTCCGAAAGCTCCTTGGGCAATTCGAGCATATGCTTGAAATGCGCCGCGCTTTTCGGGGTATCGTTTTTGTCGAAAGAGACAGTGACCACGTCATAATCCTTCCCCGCCACCACCCGGCCCATGGCCTGGGTCTTCTCCAGGATGGCCGCCAGGTCGGCGGAAAACGCAGGACAGGCGCCCTCGCAGGTGTAGTACGACATCACCAGAATATGGGCGCGGCCGGACTTGTCCTTCCACGTAAACTCCTGGCCGTTCTCATCCACGAACTGCAGATCGATGTCGATCTTGGCGCCCAGAATCTTCTTCTCGTCCACCTTGAGCATGGCCGGATCGATTTCCGAATCGGTGGGACGAAAGGCCGCCCACGACGACGGCGACAACGCCATGAACAGCGCCGCCGTCAACACCGATATCTGGATCGTTTTCATTCGCCGCCTACCAGAAATAGATCTGACTGACAACAAAGAACCAGATTATATCCACAAAGTGCCAGTATGTGCCGGCCGCAATTGTGAAGGTCATGTTCGTTTTCCCCTTGAGCGCGGGGATCAGCACGAACAGGAATATGCACAACCCTATAAACACGTGGGAAGCGTGAAACCCGGTGATGGAGTAAAACGCCGTGCTTTTCGCGTTGGCGCCCCAGCCGAATCCCGCCTGAATCAGGTGGTTATACTCATATATGGTGCAGCTTAAAAAGAGAAGCCCCAGCGCCATGGTGATCAGCAGCCAGGTTTTGAAACCGGCCTTGTCCCCTTCGTCCAGCTTTCCTTCGGCCTTGTGGAAGGTAATGGAAGAGGAGATCAGGATTATGGTCATGAATATGGGAAGCCCGATTCCCATTTCCGGCGAGCCTTCCGGCGGCCATGAGTCCGCAGAGAGCCTCATCATCCAGTAGGCGGAGAAAAGGCTGAGGAATATCATGGTCTCCGAGACGATGAAGATAGGCAGCCCGGTGAGCGAATAGCCCAGCTCTTTCTGCCCGATGGCCTCGTTCACCCAGCCTAGCACGCCGATAAAAACACAAACCAGCCCAGCGATGAAAAAGCCCAGCCCCACTCCCAGCATATTGTACTCGAAAATAAGGCCAAATGCGATCGGCGCCAGAAGGAAGATGCCGAACGAGATGATAAATGGATATATGCTGACTTCCCAATGATGGCCGCCAGCATGCCCCTCTGCGGTCTGTTCCATAAATTCTCTCCTGAAAAAAAATTAAACAACCTGACTTATAAACATGGTTTTCCCGATGGTTGATTCGCTCCCGCGTGAAAGTTCGCCCTCTCAAGGAAACCTTTTTGCGGAGGCGACCCCAAATCGTCACCTCTTAAAAGGGCTCGGTTTTGTGACCGCTCCCTGTTTACCCAAATACGACAAGCCACAATTATGCAATATACACTGGCTAGTGTCAATACCCAGTATAATCCATTTTCTTTTTATAAAGCGTGCCATAAAATGAAATGGAAACGAATTTTTTCATCCCTAGGGCTTGTATTTTAACAACATTCATCACGTTTTCCACCAGATACACCCCCTGCACCACATAAAAGCTTTGCACTGGCTACAGCCCTTATAATGAGTCTTGCCGCTGGACTGCACGATGGAAGGAAAAACAAAAAACAGGATGGGAGGAATTGGAAATAAGTGGGCTGGCTTAGATATATCCGCGATGGGCCAGAAATATCATGGCTCCTGTCACCAGGGCCGCGCCCCACAGCAGGACATACACCCCGGCCAGGGCCATATGCGCCTTTCGCGCACCCCGCAGCCCCGTGGCCATCATGAATATCAGCAGGGCGGGAATTATATAGATAATTACAAGATGGGTGTCCACTATCCAGCGCGGAGCGTTGCCCTGGAGAGTTTGCCCGAACATGATCAGAATCCACACCAGCAGATAGGAGCCCCACAGGCTGGCGGCATGGATGGCGGCCACCTTTTTATGTCGTTCCTTCTCCTGGCGCCAGGCCAGCTTGCCCGCCCAGACCAGCTGAAAGGTCAACACAGGGATGACGGCCTCGATTATATATAAAAGCATGTCCGCTCCTTCCCCAGCCCGGTTCGGTGGCTCATGCCCCGGGCCCTCATCCCTTCCCTCCCTTGGCGGAGGCCTTCTCTATGCCCTCGGTCAGCTCATCCAGGTTGAAGGTCATGCCGAACAACTGGCTGGAAACCACCCCCCCGGGCGCCAGGATGGTGACGCCCATGGTGTGGCGCCAGGAGCCCTGTTCGTCCGGCTCATAGGCGATGCCGATATCGTCGGAAAGGCGCTTGGCCACCTGGGGCGAGCCGGAGACGAAACTCCAGGCGGAAAAATCGCTGGTGAACTTTTCCCCAAAGGCCAGCATGGCCGCCGGTTTGTCATTGGCCGCGTCGAACCCCACGGAAACTATTCGAAAATCCTTCCCCAGGGTCTTGAACCCGCTCCGGACAAAGTCCGCCAGGCTGGCGGATATGGTGGGGCACACCATGGGGCATTCGGTGAATATATAGGATATGACCAGGGTTTTATCGAACCAGTCGGACAGCTCGAACTGCTGGCCATTCTGGTCGAAGAAAGGATAAGGCCCCTCCAGTTTGTTGCCCACCGCCATCTCCGCCTTCTCGAACGGGCGGGGGGTCACGATTTCTGTCACCATCTGCGGCTGCCGGTTGTCGTCCATGGGAGTGTCGACATACCTGGACTTCACCATCTCTCCCACCACCAAAGCCGTGATGGACACGGAAAGGACCAAAAGTATCGTTCTGCCTGTGGGCGCCTTGCTCATTCCAAATCCCTTTTCCTACTGGCCACGGCGCCGATGGCGCTCGGCCTGAATAATATTTTCAACTTCCTCCACTGCCCGGGAAAGCTGGTCGTTTATCACTTTATGGTCGAACTCGCCCTGGTGGGAAAGCTCCCCCCTGGCCGCCTCCAACCTTATCCTTATATTCTCCGGCGAGTCCAGCCCCCGCCCCACCAGCCGCCGCTCCAGCTCATCCATGCCTGGGGGAAGCAGGAATATGGAGCACGATTGCGCCCAATCCATGGCCCGCACGCTGGCCGCCCCCTGAACGTCAATCACCAGCAGCAGATCCTGCCCCCGGCCCAGCGACAACTCGATCTCCCGGGAGGAGGTGCCATAATAATTTCCGAATATCTGCGCCCACTCCACAAACTCCCCTGCATCGATCATGGACCGAAACCGGGCCTCGTCGACGAAATGGTAGTCCACTCCGCTCTCCTCTCCATCCCTCATCTTCCGGGTGGTGTGGGAGACCGTCTTGCGCAAGCCATCCACCACCTCCAGGACCAGATTGGCCACGGTGGTCTTTCCCGTGCCGGAGGGGGCGGAGAGGACAAACAGTATGCCTCCAGGCTTGTTTGCCTCCATGGTCACTCCAGGTTCTGCGCCTGCTCGCGCAGCTTTTCCAGCTCACTTTTCATATCCAGCACCCGACGGGTAATCTCCGGAGAATAGCTTTTCGAGCCTATGGTGTTGGTTTCCCGGCCAAGCTCCTGCAGCAGAAATTCCAGCTTCCGCCCCATGGGGCCGCCGGAGCCGAGGATCTGTTCCGCCTTCTTAAGATGGCTGTCCAGCCGGACCAGTTCCTCGGAAATATCGCTGCGCTCCGCCAGCAGGGCCGCTTCCTGGGCCAGGCGCCCCTCATCCACCCCCGCTTCCTTGACCAGAGCCTCCATTTTCTCCTTCAGCGAGGAATAGCGCTCCTGGACACTTTTTTCGTTCATGTCCTTTATCTGCAAGGTCCACTGCCCGATGCGGCCGAACCTCTCGGCCAGATCCTTGCCGATATGCTCCCCTTCCGAATCGCGCATCTGGATCAGCCGATCCAGCGCCTGGTCCAGAGCCCGCTCCAGCGGCGCGGCCATGGCCTCCACTTTCATCGCGTCCCCGGAAACCATGAACATGTCCCGGATCTGGGCCAGATCTCCGAAGGAAGGGGGATAGGGAACCTGGTGTCGCTGGGCCAGCGTCTGGGCCACTTTCATGTACCCTTTGAGCAAAGGCTCGTTAATCCGCACATCGGCTTCCCCGATGGTGTTGTCGAAAGCCACCAGTATCTCGAAGGCGCCCCGGCTGAACCTGGATTTGACCTTCTTGCGCACCAGGTCATCCAGCGCAAAGTTCTTGTATGGGCTTTTCACTCCCACTTCTATATATCGGTGGTTCACGGAGCGGGCTTCCACCGTCACCTTCAGGCCGTTTTCCTCGTTTTCCCCCAGGCCGAAGCCGGTCATGGAGCTTGTCATATCTTCAACCCTTTCACTCGGCCCCTGCGGCGATCATCTCTATCTCCACCAGCCCCCCCAGGGGAAGCGCCGCCACCTGCACGGCGGAACGGGCGGGGGAGTCCTGCGCCCCCAGCCGCTCGGCGTATATGGCGTTGACCTTTTTAAAATCCCCCATGTCCACCAGGAACACGGTACATTTCACCACATTGCTAAAGGACAACCCCGCCGCCCGCAACACCGCCTCCAGGTTGTCCAGGGCCTGGCGGGTCTGGCTCTCCACATCGTCACCGACGAACTGGCCCGTGGCGGGGTCCAGCCCCAACTGGCCGGAGGTATACACAAGATCCCCGATTCGCACCGCCTGGGAATAAGGCCCCACGGCCCTGGGCGCCTTGTCTGTCTGGATTATCTTTTTTGGCATACAGCTAGATCCTTCATTACAATCCATGGCCGGAGCATTGGGCGTCCGGCCGAGAATTTTAGATTGTACAACAATATGCCGCTGTTTGCGCTGGAATACATGTCCGTGCTTTTGAATATATAGAAATACCAAGCAATCGTCATACCTTTATTCCTTGCTTGCTATATAGCGAGGCAATATAATTATGCAAATCATTGACAATACCACTTGAGGCACAGCAATGAGATATCCATTTTCAACAGTCTATCAATTTAGATGCTACTCTTTATTTGCTTGTATTGGGCTGCTAATTGTCGGATGCACCACTTCAGGATCAATCAAACATAACATAAATATTGATGACTATAAAAAAGTGTACTTTTCAGAAAAAATTGGTCTTTTTGACCAAAAATACATCCCATATATCGGTCGAATGCTGGAAAGAGTAGGCTTTGAGTTGTTGATGGAAAAGCCGCAAGAGTTGTCTCCAGATGTTCTTGAATGCCGTTTTGAGATTGACCAAGGAAACCTATTTAATTTCAGAGTGCATGTTTCGTTATGGGACAAATGGGAAATGATTGCAGCAGGTGAGGCTGTTAATAATGGCTGGGGTACTTTACTTGCCACAGATGCAGCAACAAGGGATTTGGTGGAAAAAGCTGCAAAAGCGCTGGAAAAGCAGCTACGTCCTGAAAGTAAGCAAAAGACACACTATTCTGCCTACAAAAATACAAACTTACTGGATTCAGATTATTGAAAAAATGCGAGCATACACATTGATTTGACGCCAATCCGAGCAATATTTCGGCCACCAAAGTCCATTTTCAATAGCAATAATCATACATGTCCCCACAGGCTTGCAGCGCGTGAACTGCATATCTGTAACAGTAGTTATTGCAACTTCCGTGGTAAGGATATTCTGAGCCACAGCAAATATTATGTCTTGGACACCTCAAGGGGTGGGTGTCAGTGCAACTCATGCTTTGCACGCTTCTCCCTGCGCCAGACTCCCCTCCACCGTGAATGTAATCCGCGCAACCAGTGTGGTCACATACGTTTAATGTATCCTTTGACTTCTTGTATGTAAGAAGCATCACAAGTGTATTACAGCCAGGGTTTTGTCCAGAACCTGTGCCTGGAATGTAATAAGACTCCCACACATAAGCCGAACCGCTATGCTGATCCCCACGCAGATCAACCGTTGTGGCGCATACTTCACCGTTAAACATACGAACCGGCATAGCCCTTTGACCAAAATTAAGGCCATGAAGATTAAGGGCAACAAGGTGGTCATTCCTGATCCATAAAGAAAAGAAGTCTTTTTCAGGATCACTCGAGGAATTTGAACAAGCCGAAACAGCAAAGATACAAAGCATAAGGAATTGCGAGACAATGCGCTTCATGACACCCTCCATGAAAAAGAAAACATTATCCCGGCAAGCTGATTGTATGCCAAATGACTGGTGTTCGTCAATCAGAGACACTCCCCTCCTCCCCCCGCTCCGGCTTGTGATAAGATATTGATTTTGTCCCGGCTCCCTGCTTGCGGGGGGCCAAACCTGAACGGATAATCAACTTATGTGCGGTATATTCGGCCTGGTGGTGAAGCCGGAGTCTGATGTCTATACAAACGAGTTCCGCCAGCTTGTGAACCTGCTGTTCCAGCTGTCCGAGACCCGGGGAAAAGAGGCGGCGGGGCTGGCCATGCGCAAGGATGGCCAGATCATCGTGTACAAACAGGCTTTAAGCGCCACCGGCATGATGGACCTGCCGGAATATAACTCCCTGTTCGACGTCAAGACCTCCTCCCGAGTCATCTTGAACTCCGGCTCCTGTGGCGGGGCGGCTTCCTGCGGCGGGGTCTCCGACTGTGGAGACTCCTCTTCCTCCCTCGGCCAGACCCCCAGCGCCCTCATCGGCCACGCCCGGCTGGTCACCAACGGCCGCCAGACTCTGCCCGCCAACAACCAGCCGGTGGTGAAAAACGGGCTGGTGGGGGTGCACAACGGGATCATCACCAACGACGGGGCGATCTGGAAAAAGTTTCCCCAGCTTTCCCGCCAGTGCGAGGTGGACACCGAGGCGCTGCTGGCCATGGTGGACATGTTCCACAAAGAAACCGGGTCGTACATCCTGGCGACGCAAAAGAGCTTTGAACAACTGGAGGGGATGGCCTCGCTGGCGCTGTTCATGGAGGACTCCAACAAAATGCTTCTGGCCACCAACAACGGGTCGCTGTACACCGCCCATGGGGAGGAGGCCTTCGTCTTCGCCTCGGAGGAATATATACTCAACGAGTTTTTGGCC
>JAOUPQ010000110.1 GCA_029879765.1 Nitrospinota bacterium
AATATTCTGCCCCTGTAGGCGTCAAACTTTCTTTGCCAGATGGTTTACATCTCCCCTGCTCCGGTTTTTGTTTAGGCGGATTAGGTTTGCCAGGATTAGGCCTTTGATTTGGGGGCCTCAGCCAAGGCCGATAAGTCACTGGTGGTCTGGAAAATAGTATACCGTGAAATCCGCTGATATCCACCCAATTCACCGGATCATTCATGACGTACCCATACAGGTTCACGTCACCGCCTGCGAAACGGATCGGGTCCTTGCTAGTCCAGCGCCCGGCAATAGAATTATAATCCCGAGCGCCGAAGCGTGTCAACTTCGTATGCTGGTCGTACAACCCACCGGCAAACCCGAACGGCTGGAATCCGGGATTTGTGTAGTTGACGATATTCCCGAACTCGTCATAATCAATGCTCTGGGATGCTACTTCACGCGGAAAAGTTTATGGCCGCCCACCCTGAGGACGCTGATGCGTCCGGCCCCTCCCACCGGGAGGGGATTGAGAATATAGTTGGCGAAATCCTTTTTGGTTCCAAGTGGATGGGGTTGGCCGGGACCATCTGTTCCGGAGAAGTGTAGATGAAAACGGCTCCCTGGCTTTCCTTGCTTCCCTTCATGCTCCCCTCAAGATGTTGGTGGATATGATTAATGGATGCAGAAAACAGCAAACCGGCGCCAAAAGATGGGCTTTTTCAACAGCCTGCTAATAGAAAACTAACATTTATACCTGTCCAGTTTTTAGGGAGGAGGTCACGTGTCAGGTGTGTCTTAGCCGAATCTGTCAAGGTCATAAGTTATAAAAGGGAAACAAGAAGATTATAACAGGTAAAAACTGATACAATGTAAGGATACAAGCGAGCTTCACTTCCGGATTTGTTGAACCAAGGCATGTAGGTTAAATTTCCGGCTTGGCTCAAGCCTTTATATTTATTGACAGGCACGGAGTCACCAACCATATGGATATTGATATGCCTAAGGGAAAATACAGCCAGTGGGATTCGATCAAGAATGTCGTCCTTCTTGGTAATCATCTTCCTCGCAAATGCGGAATAGCCACCTTTACAACAGACCTGGCCGACGCTATCGCCAAGGAAGCGCCAGGAGCCTCTGTTTGGGCCATGGCGATGAACGACAGGCTGGAAGGTTATAAATATCCTTCCCGTGTGCGATTTGAAATATCGCAGGGCAAGCTTAACGAGTATGACCTTGCTGCTGACTTTCTAAACATGAGCCACGTTGATGTGGTTTGTCTTCAACATGAATATGGTATCTTCGGAGGGCGCAAGGGGAGCAACATCATTGAGCTGCTGAGGGCCATCACTATCCCAGTTGTAACCACACTGCATACTATTCTTAAGGATCCCTCGCCCGAGGAGAAGAAAATTCTGATACAGCTCGCGGGCTTATCGGACCGGCTGGTGGTGATGAGCCATAGAGCGGTTGACTTTCTTATAGATATCTATAAAGTGCCCAGGGAGAAGATAGTTTTCATCCCTCACGGCATTCCTGATGTTCCTTTCACCGATCCCAGCTTTTACAAGGGCAAGTATGGCGCGGAAGGCAAGAAAGTCATTCTCACTTTCGGTCTTCTCTCTCCCGGCAAAGGGATCGAAAACATGATCGACGCTCTGCCGAAAATAGTCAAGGAACGCCAGGAGGTTGTTTACTTTGTGTTGGGCGCCACCCACCCAAATGTAAAGGCCGAACGTGGCGAGGATTATCGGATCGAGCTTAAGCTGCGTGCGAAAAAACTTGGCGTGGACAATCATATCGTGTTTCACGATCAATTCGTTGACCTTGCCGATCTGATCGAATTTATGGGGGCGGCCGATATATTCGTGACGCCATACCTCAATGAGGCGCAAATAACATCAGGAACACTCGCCTACGCCATGGGCGCCGGCATTGCCACACTGTCTACCCCATACTGGTACGCGCAGGAAATGCTTGCAGAAGGCAGGGGTCGATTGGTTCCCTTCAATGATCCGGAAACCCTTGCCAGGGAGATTAATGATCTTTTCCAGGATGATGTTGGGTGTCATGCGATGAGAAAAAGGGCGTACATGTTTTGTCGGAAGATGCTTTGGACTGAAGTGGGGCGTCAATATCTAGAAACGTTCGATCAGGCGAAACGCACAGGATTGAAATCCCGCGCGCCAATTCCAAAGCTGAAGACTCTAAACATAGGCCCTCCCAACCTTCCAGAAATCAACCTCGATCACTTGCGTCTTATGACTGATGACACAGGCATTCTTCAGCATGCCAAGTTTACAGTTCCAAACCGCAGTCATGGATATTGTGTGGATGATAACGCTAGGGCTCTTATTGTCGCTGTGATGGCTCTGGAGATTTATCCAAAGGATTTGGCAATAAAGGCGCTCGTGTCAAATTACCTAAGCTTCTTAGATCACGCATTCAATGAGGATACCGGAAGGTTTAGAAACTTTATGTCATATGAAAGAAAGTGGCTGGAGGATTCCGGCTCCGACGACAGCCATGGCCGATCTGTTTGGGGGCTTGGCGTTGTAGTTGCGTTTTGCAAAGACAGGGGGCAACTTGGAATCGCGGTGAACCTTTTTCACCGTTCGCTTGACGCTCTTGATCATATCCACTCTCCAAGGGCCATTGCGTATGCGCTGATAGGAATGCACGCATATTTGCGACAATTCGGTGGCGACACCCGTGTTCGCCGTTTGCGCGAGCAGTTGGCGCGTAAGCTTATGAGGATGTTTACCGATAATGCGCTGGAGGAGTGGCCCTGGATTGAGGAGAGCCTCTCATACGACAACGCCAGGGCTCCTCACGCGCTGATCCTGTCTGGACAATGGTTGCAGGATCACGAGATGTTGGAGATGGGGCTGAAGGCTTTGCGCTGGCTGAAGAAAATCCAGACCACCAAGGATGGGCATTTTGCCCCAATAGGCAATAATGGCTGGTATCGCCGGGGAGATTCCATGGCCAGGTATGATCAGCAGCCGCTGGAAGCTTGCGCAATGATAGACGCCTGCATCGAAGCGTTTAACATCACCAGGGACGTTGAATGGGTATCATACACCCACGTTCTCCTGGACTGGTATCTGGGAGAAAATGATCATCGTCTACCGTTGTACGACTATACAACTGGGGGTTGCAAAGACGGGCTGGAGGCTCAGAGGGTGAATGAAAACCAGGGCGCTGAATCCACATTGTCATGGCTCTTGTCACTTCTGGCCATGTACAATCATCGAGCGATCCAAGCGCTCGATACCATTCCGGAAACTGGAGAGATCAAAGAGCCTTGCAGTGTCTAAACCTTGGCGATGTCCCGCAGATCCTGCGTAATTAGGACTCAGGACACGATTATCGCCGAGTTGTCATATGGCTTTGAATCTGGCTAACAGTTTCTTGACCGGTATTGTCGCCATTCCGGTCCTCTGGTCTGCGCTGGCGTAAGGAATAATCAGCTCTCCATTGTGCATCATGCTTCCGCAGGAGTAGACTACATTTGGTACATACCCTTCCCTCTCAAGATCGTTTGGCTCCAATATGGGGTTGTCTAGCCTGGCAATCACTTTTGATGGGTCATGCAAGTCCAGAAGCTCGATACCCATACAATACTTTCTCATGGGCCCTACTCCATGAGTCAGCAGAATCCAACCCTCCGAGGTTTCGATAGGCGACCCGCAGTTGCCTATCTGGATAAATTCCCAAGGTCTTGTGGGGGTACGCAAGACGCTGGATTTCTGCCAAAAGTGAATGTTGTCGGAAAACATGATGTGATTGTTTTCCCCATCCTGCCTGGATAACATTACATAATTACCATCAATCTTCCTGGGAAATAGCGCCATCCCCTTGTTCTGGACCGCTTTCCCATTTAGAGTGATGATCCTGAAGGTCACAAAATCATGGGTCTCTATCAACTGCGGCATTATGGTGACCCCGTTATAAGCTGTGTATGTGGCGTAGTATACGACGCTGCCGTCATCGTCTGTAAATCGCACAAAACGGGCGTCTTCTATTCCCCGGCTCTCATTTTCAGATACCGGGAATATCACTCTCTCGGAGATCCGATGCTCCGGATGGAACTTCACCACATAGTTGGACCTTGCCAGCCACAACGCCATGTCGGAAGCGCTTTTCCTTCTGGCTGTATCCAACCGCGGCTCCCTATCGAGTTCCTCGATTTTCCGCTTCAGCGTCTCAAAGGTAAACTCATCATCTAGCTTGCCAAACAGGCAATCGGTCACATCGTTGCATGCTCCCATCTCGTTGAGTTTCAGGATAACAAGACGCTTGTTGTACGTCCGGTTGGTGTACAGCTCAGGCGTCTGAACATAGTCACTGATCGGATCAATAAATATGCTGGTATCCTTGTCTATCACCCCGCTGCGGAACTCAATTGAAGAAAGATGCCCTTCGCCCGTGGCGCGAAGGCTCATGATAAACCGTATGCCACCTTCCGGGACATCACTCTGGTCCGGATGCGCCACCATTGATGGATTAAAAAGCGCCGCGGCTTCCACGGAGTACTCGCATGTAAAGTACGATCCCAGCAACAGGCGCCTTTCCAACGGGATATTATCGCTCTCTTGGACACAATATTCGATTTTCCGGTAATTGCTTTCCAAAATATTTTTAAACGACCTGTGCCGGCTGGAAAACTCATTCAGGGTTTGATCCAGCAGCGACTGGACCTCTTCTTCACTCAGTCTCAGCACCCTCTCAACTATGGATTTAATTCGGCTTTCCTTGCCCGGCACAAACGGCCTTGTGATTACTCGGGATTTTTCTGATTGGATCACCATAGACCTTCGTTTGGCCTCAAGGTTTGTTTTTTGGATATTCACATTCATTATATGATTCTATTTCCTTTAGGACCTGGGCTATTGTGTCTCACTTCAAGCCCGTCACTCAGGCGACTATGGCTCGATGCGTTATCAATGATAGGTGGATAGTCCCTTTGCATGTACAATGATATCTTATCCTGAACAGAAAGATTTATCCATGCGTATCGCGATGTTGAGCCCCATCTCCTGGCGGACCCCGCCACGACATTACGGCCCATGGGAGGCTGTTGTCAGCATGTTGACCGAAGGTCTTGTCCAGGCTGGGGTAGATATCACCCTTTTCGCCACTGGAGATTCAATCACCAGCGCCAAGCTCGCCTGGGCATGCCCTACACCATATTCCGAAGACCGGAACATAGATCCGAAGGTGTGGGAGTGTATGCATATTTCAGAAGTCTTTGAAAGGGCCGAGGAGTATGACCTGATTCATAATCATTTCGATTTTCTGCCGCTTACGTATTCTGGCCTTACGCATACGCCGGTGGTGAGCACCATCCACGGGTTCTCCTCTCCAGCCATAATGCCTGTCTACAAAAAATACAATGGCCGCGTGCATTATGTCGCCATCAGTGAAGCGGACAAGTCACCCGAGTTGGATTATGCTGCTACAATCCATCATGGCATCCGTCTGGAGGAATTTTCATTCCGCAAAAGCCCTGAAGACTATCTGCTTTTCTTTGGCAGAATTCATCCTCACAAGGGAGTCATTGAAGCTATCGAAGTGGCCAAAAAAGCATGCCTGAAACTCAAGATAGCCGGCATAATCCAGGATGAGGAATATTTTAGGACACGTGTTGAGCCACATATAGACGGCGACAGAATTGAATATCTCGGCTCGGTGGGCCCGACACAGCGGTCCGCGTTACTTGGTGGAGCGGCGGGCCTGCTTCATCTTATAAACTTCGACGAGCCTTTTGGCTTGAGCATGGTGGAAGCCATGGCCTGTGGAACTCCAGTGATCGCAAACGCAAGAGGCTCTATTCCGGAGATTGTACAAGATGG
The DNA here is from genome assembly GCA_029879765.1 of Nitrospinota bacterium. Classification (GTDB taxonomy): domain Bacteria; phylum Nitrospinota_A; class UBA7883; order UBA7883; family UBA7883; genus JAOUMU01. Next base: position 5,823 of record JAOUPQ010000110.1, read on the forward strand.
CTTTAATGGCTTTCTTGTCCATAATGTGGCTGAAGCCTTGGACGCGGTGAGAAAGATCGGCGCGATTGATCGTAGCGACTGCCGCCAATCCATAGAAAAGCGATTTACCACCGAGCGGATGGTTAAAGATTACATCGGGCTCTACCAAAACATATTGGACAGCCGTGATAACTTCCGTCCGTGGGGGCACTATGAGAACCTGAGTGAACACAAGAATCACAAGGTGAAAAGGATCGTGGTGACCCCTGGCAAGCGGCTGAGCCTCCAGAAACATAGACGCCGCTCCGAGCATTGGATAGTTGTCAGTGGCGAGGCGATAATAACCATGGATGATAAGGAGATCTTCCTGGCGGCTGGCCAGTCTGTAGACATCCCGAAAGGCTCAGTTCATAGGATAATGAATCCTGGTTCTCTACCCCTTGTTTTCGTCGAGGCGCAAATGGGGGATTATTTCGGGGAAGACGATATAATCCGGCTGGAGGACGATTATGGCAGGGCGCCGCAAGGCGCTTTGAGGAGTGAATCATGATTGTCCGGCGATATGAAGGCAATCCGATTCTAACCAAGCATGATGTACCATACCCTGTGGAGACGGTTCACAACGCAGCGATCACCAAGTGCAACAACCGATACATTATGTTGTTTCGATCCCATCTTCGCACCGGACGTTCGATCATAGGCATTGCCGAGAGCATGGATGGTTTTCACTTCATCGTTGGCCCCAAGCCATTCATAACACCATCGACTGATGGCGTTTTCGGAGAGTATGAGGAATATGGCGTCGAAGACCCAAGAATCTGCTATATCGGCGGGGAATATCTGATAACTTACAGCGCGTATTCCAGGCATGGCGTCCGCATAGGCCTGATAAGGACACAGGATTTCATATCGATTGAAAGAGTTTCTCTGATCACCCAGGCTGACTTGCGCAACGTAGTAATATTTCCAGAAAAAATCAATGGGCGCTACGCCAGGCTGGACCGCCCCCATTCTGAACTCAGTCCCTGGTCCATCTGGATATCTTATTCGCCAGACCTTGTTCATTGGGGCGACTCAAAGGTTGTGATCAAACCGGTTAAGTATCACTGGGATGAAATGAAGATTGGACCCGGAGCGACACCGATCAAGACCAGCAGAGGATGGCTAAGCATATATCACGGTGTATTCAAGACAATGGATGGCGCCGTCTATCGCCTCGGCGTGGCGTTGCATGACCTGTTGGACCCTTCAAAGGTTCTAGGCGTGGCCGATGAATGGATACTTCAACCTGAAGACGATTGGGAAGTCACAGGTTATGTGCACAATGTAGTGTTTTCATGTGGCGCTGTTTTGGAAGAAGATGGATCTGTAAAGATATACTGGGGAGGCGCAGATACGGTGATGTGCGGAGGAATGGCCAAGGTCGATGATCTTGTTGAACTATGCCTGACAAAAAACAGGCCTCCACTGTAGCAGTATTATTAACCATGTTGTCACTGGGCAGTTTGTAACCAGCCAGTGGTGGGCGTTTCAAAACCAGCCAGTTAATCACATATCTTATTTGACATCTTCGTCTTTTATTTCGCAAGCCTTATCCTTCAGCCGGTAGCTGCGGCCGGTGATCTGGATTAACTTGGCCGGCTTTAAAACTGGTCCAGAAACGCCACCTTGGTCTCGGCCGGATAAACCTTCACAAACATGCCGTCGCTGTGCGGTAGGCAAACAACGCGCGCTGTTCGGGGAACCTCGTATCCCGACGCCGGTTATGCCCAGTACATGGGCTAAGATGGCCTGCCAATCCTGGCCGACTGCCCCAAGCCTGATTCCAATCGTGTTTCAATCCCTCCATGCGCCGAGGCCGAAACCATTTGAATCATTCGCCACATGCACACAGTCCGGACAACTGATGGTGACAGAGGTAAATCCTGCGGGATTATAAATCCCAAAGCTCAAAGCGCCAAAAACTGCCTGGGTCTGCGTAAGCGTTAAACCCGTGTTTGTCGTCACCGTCACAGCATGAGTATTCAAAGTATCCCAGGATTCAAAAACAAAGAATATCGCCGCAGGATTTGGGGAGAATGTCAAAGTCATGGTTGTAGTATTGTTAAAAAGCCATGTGCCATTGGGATGATTTGCCGGATCCCAGGTTGGCTGGTGCTGAAAGGCGACTGACGGAGAAAAAGTATGTCCACCTCCCATGGAAATCGCAGTATTAGCTGTATAGTTTGTGACTGCCCCTGGCCCGGTGGTCAGGGCCCCTGTTATCCCAGCCGCCCCCTGCCACGCGGCAAGGCTTGTATATATCGCCGCAGCAGATGCCGTCGTCACCGTATAGGTATCCGCCACGGGGGTTGGGCTGTTCACCGTAACGGTGCAGTTGACCGCCGTGGAGTTGGAGGCGGACGATGTCACCTTTACGGTTATGGTTCCGTTGGCGGCGATGGCCACCGTAGACGGGCCGACATACCCTCCGCCGTCGACAGAGAATGTGCACCCCGCGCCGACCAGTGTGGCGGTGGATGGCAAAGTCATGCCGGTGAGGGTCACCGTGTTGCTGGTGTAGGGGGTGCTAAGCGCTGCGCCGGTCACATCGGTGAAAGTGAACTGCGCCGGAACAGAAGTGCCGGTTGTCACCGTATACGTGTCGGAAACGCCACTGACCGTCACCTGGCAATTGACACCGGTTGCTTCCGTGCCCGATGAGGTTACCTTCACGGTTATTGTGCCGTTGATATTCATTCCCACCGTGCCGGTGGTGTACGCCCCGCCATCCACGCTGAAAGTGCATCCCGCTCCTGTCAGTGTGGCACTGGTCACAATAGTATTTGTGAGGGTCACAGTGTTGCTGGTGTAGGGGGTGCTAAGCGCTGCGCCGGTCACATCGGTGAAAGTGAACTGCGCCGGAACAGAAGAACCGGTGGTCACCGTATAGATGTCGGAAACGCCGCTGACCGTCACCTGGCAATTGGTGGCGGTTAATTCTACAGCAGATGACCACTGCCTGACTCTGATGGTTCCATTGGCGTTTATAGCCACGGTTCCCGTGGTCCATGCAGATCCATCGACGGAAAATTCGCATCCCACCCCTGTCAGGGTGGCAGTGGTTCCAATTGTCATGCCGGTCAGAGTCACTGTGTTGCTGGTGTACAGGCCTGCAAGCACTGCGCCGGTCACGTCGGTGAAGGTGAACGCCGCAGGGACTGAAGAGCCGGTGGTCACCGTGTATGTGTCGGATACGCCGCTGACCGTCACCTGGCAATTGACTGCGGTGGTTTCCGTGCCCGATGAAGTCACCCTCACGGTTATGGTTCCGTTTGCCAAGATAGCCGTGGGGCCAACACCATATCCGCCGCCATCCACAGACATTGTGCACCCCGCGCCGACCAGCGTGGCGGTGGAAGGCAGGGTCATGCCGGTCAGAGTCACCGTGTTGCTGGTGTATGGTGTGG
>JAOUPQ010000360.1 GCA_029879765.1 Nitrospinota bacterium
CGCATGGTTATATCTTTCTTCCGGCCAGCGGTTGCGCCACTTCGCCCAGGGTATCTCCCAGTCCTAAAAGGTCTATGGAAAGCATTATCTTGGTCTCTTCGTTTATCACCGGGCCATCGGACGAATCGCTGACTATTTTCTTTTTGTACAATCCGCTCAGGCCGATCCCCCAGCACCCTCTTTTAAGGAACAGCCGCACCGCCCCGTCGTTTATAAAAGCTTCCGTCTCGTTGTAAACCGCGGAAAAATCCGCCCGCACACCTCCTGGCAAGATGAACTCCAGGTATGCCGTGTCCCATATCTCCATCTCCTGGTCGGCGGCGTCGGGGTATTTGGTCACCCTGTCCAGGGCGAAATGAAACAGATCGTTCACTTTTATTCCCAGCTCTATATGGGTGCGATCCAGTTGGGCATCGGTGAAGTCATACTCTCCGTTCACGTTGAACATAAGCCAGTCGGCAGGCCGCGTCTTCAGGTCCACCATGGTGGGGAGGAAAGGCTTGCGGGGATCCTCGGCGGTCTCCTCCCGGGTGGCCTCGTTGAAATCATATCTCTGCTCGATGGATAGTTTGAGCATCTCTGAGACAAATTCCTCCCCCCCGGCGCCGACCCTTTCCTTATACAGCCCCTGGTTCACCAGGGTGAACAGTATCTCGTTCTTCGGGCTGTCCATATCCACAGCGTCGATCACTTTCACCTTTTGCCGGTTTTCCCCGTCGAAAGTGAAATCTGGGATGAAGTTCCACGATATCCTCGGGGTGACCAGATGCTTGAACTTTTCCCCGTTGTCAAAGTCGAAAATCCGATAGAACCTGGGGCCGGTCAGCACGGTGGAGGCGGAGTAGTAGCTGCGCACGAAAGGCTCCTCCACAGTATCCCCGTTTTCATCCACCCATGCCGAATACATGGTGGAGCGGTACTTTAGCTCCGGCTCCAGGGAGAGCCATGGCGCAGGCGAGAGGACGGCGGAGATTCCGGGGAACACGTCCAGCCTCCCCACGTCGAACACCGTAATTTTGTCCCCCGTCTCCTCTACCGCCGATTTTGTGGAGAAATAGGTGTATCCCGACTCCAGAGACCAGTATAAGGGCAGGCCCAAAAGGCTCTCTTTCTGGTTTGTGAACAGGATGGACGGAAGCTCGTCCACCTGCCCCACCATTCCCGGCACCACGGATCGCTTGGTTCTGGCGGTCAGGCTCAGGCTGCGGGAGATCCAGTTCTTGCGCATCAGGAAGAAGCTGTCGGAGTATCGCCGGGTTCTGGAGGCCAGGTCATCCTCCCAGCGACGGGCGATGCTGGCTTCGCTTTCCATATCCGCCTGGATGACATTCTCCACACCGAAAGGGAGAAGCTGGTTGTGGTTGTATTTAAGCTTCCACAGTTCCGTTCCCCTGGCCTCTTCCGGGGCCAGGATATAGAAGTACTCGGTGTTCAGCGTGCCTCGGGTGGTCTCGGAAAATATATATCGGAATTCCAGGTCCCCCCCCTCGCCATCGTTGCCCCGGTGGTGGTGGGTGATGGTGGCGTCCATGTAGTCGGTCATGGCCCAGAAAAAATGGTTGGAGATGTTGAACCCATTCTCCTGGGAATATCCAATCTCTGGGATAAGCAGCCCCGTTGCCCGCTTGGTCTTGGTGGGCATGATGAAGTATGGCAGGTAGAAGATGGGGACGTCCCCAGCGCGGAAAACCATGTTCTGGATGAAGGCGTAGTATTCCATGGTCATATCCACATGGGAGGCCTCGATGCGCCAATCCTGGTCCGGAAGGGCGCATGTGGAGCAGCTTCCGTTGACCAGGATATAGTGGTCCGGGGCGAGCCTCTGGATATTTTCGCCGGTGAAGTAGAAGTACTCCCCCAGGCGGCCCTGGGCGTTATGCAGCTGTCCCACGCCAGATCTTAGGTTGAACTCCACCTTTTCCCCATCGATAACCGCTTCCTTTTCGCGCATTCGCACCCCCCCGGCCAGGTATCCGGCGCCGGTCTCATGGTCGATCACCCCCACATCCCCGGTGATCACCCTTCCCTGGTAATCGATCTCCACCCCGTTCTGGGCCGTGGTTTTCTTTTCCTTGTTGTTGTGGTGGATAAACCCGGCGGAAATGGTCACGGTATCGCTCAGCTCGGGGGCGACCCTCTGGGCCGAAGCTGGGGAAGCCGGGGCGAAAAGCGCCATAAGCAGGAGAATATGGGACAGGGCGCGCAGGGGATATGGACGGCGGCCTGGGCGAGGCTTAATCAGGAAGAGAGACACCCGGCCCGGGTGTTGATAATGGCAGCTATGCAAAATTCCTCCAAAACAGACGCCATCCATGGGCGCGAACCCCCCAGTGGACATCACGGGTCGAATGAGGTTAGCTGGCA
>JAOUPQ010000111.1 GCA_029879765.1 Nitrospinota bacterium
CGGCTCTTTTTGCAAGACTAATAAAACAGACTTCTGTCATTTTACGGCCGCTATCGTGCTTTGGGCCGTTTTCCTCCACGTGGGGGCCACCTATTGGCGTCTATTGTCCGTATTCATGGGATTGCCCTGCAGTCAGCAGGGAATGGCAAATCCGCTCTTACTGATCCTGTCCGGAAGCTTCGGGGGCAGACGGGGGGGCGGGGATGGAGATATTCTGGTCGAAAATATAATCATCCACTATGGTTATGGTGGTGAATGGGGCGGGTTGGGGCAGGGGCTCCGCATCCACCTGCTCAACCGTTAATTTGTATTCCCCCGGGGCCAGGTTGTCTATCCGGAAGTATCCAAACTGGCCAGTCAGCCCCACTGCCACGCTCTTTCCATGGGTGTCGTAAGCGCGCACCAAGGCAGAGCCCACCAGGGAGCCATCCTCTCTGGTCACCTTTCCCGCTACTCCGTAATAGGTCGAGGCGGAAAAATCCACCCTGGTGATTGCCCCCGGCGCCACTTCCACCCGGAACATTCTTCGCTCGATCTTATACTCTATGGGCAAAGTCCCCTCGTCAATCTCCACCAGATACATCCCCGGCCTCAAATTGCCAATGAAGAACCTTCCCCCGGCCATGGTCTGGGAGACTCGCGCTCCGTTGAGGAGCACCTGGATATCGCCCATATCCAGAATGGCGCCCCGGCTGTCGTATACGGCGCCCGATATCCCTCCCCGGACGAAGCTTAGCATGCTGTCCTGAACCGGGGTGAAGCCCTTTTCCGTATTGGCTAGGCCCAGGTTGAATTTGGCCGATAGCGTCTGGCTGCGTCTGGCGCCTACGATCTGGTGGTATCCGTCGGAGTATTCCAGCCCAAGCTCCATCCCCGGAGTCAGCATCCACTGCATCCCCACCACGCCTCCGCCGTTCTGCCCATTGTGGCTCACCGCCGCCCGGAAATAGCTCTGGTTCGACACGTGGAAAAACCAGTAGAAGTTTATAAGTCCGATGGAGTCTTGGGTCCTGTCGTTGTATTCATAGACACCCGTGAAGTTCTGGCGCAGGGTCCTGTCGTAATACATGGAAACTGTGTATTGGCTGTTTTCATATATCAGAGAAAAGCGCTTGTCCGCCGCCAGGGAGTATAAGCCGGACACCCGGTATCCTCCATCCAGGTTGGGCACGGCGCTTAGGGAAAAACCATAGCCCGGGCTCAGGAATAATCCGGGTTTGATGTAGTTGATATCCGCGGCGAGCTCTCGTTTGGCGTCTCTGCCAAAAAGCCCTATCTTCAGCGAGTCGAAAACCTGGTACAGCGACTGCCCATAGTGGTCATGCTCATCGATTTGCAGGTTTGCCCCGTATCCTCTATCCAGTTGGAAGTTGCGCAGCCAAATCTCCCAGTCCCTGTCCATCCCGCGCAGCTCGGAAGAATAAGCCATGGACCCTTCATGGCTGGCGGCGTCCAGGGACCATGCCCAGTTGGCCCCTAAGCTGGCCCGCAACCCCGCCAGCGTCTCCATTGTACTCTCGTCTCTGGTCTGGGCGGCGGCCATTAAGGTAAAGTTTTCCGATATTCCATACCTTCCCTGCAAAAACCCCACACCATGCTCCGCCGCATGGGAAGGATCCACTATCCGCGGGCTGCGGGTTTTTCCCAGCCCGGCCCTGGCCATAAACTCGCCAGGTTTCAGGCTTTGGGTCGCCTGCATCCGGGTCAGGTCCAGTGTGGCGATGGGGGTCTCGTTCACATCACGCTTATACAGGAGCACTTTAATGGTGAGCAACGACCAGGCGGATTTGCGGATGTTCAGGAATTCATAGCGCCCATCCAGCCCCACTCGCGAATAGGCGGCGATCTTGTCGTTGATGCGAAGTTCGGCGATCCCGCCCGGGGGGCCATCATTCCGGACAATATTGATCTCTCCACCGGTGTCATCCCTCAGCATCGATTCCAGGTTGTTCTGCCCCTGCATGTCCGTATAGGGGGCGATCCCCATATTGTTATAGGCCCACTGGGCGCCATCGAACTCCTGGCTTGTCAGCAAGGGGTGAAGCTGGATATTGTGGAACCCTAGCCTGACCACCTGGTTTTCAAATTCCCTGTTCCAGAAATAGCGATCCAGCCAGGCGTCCTGGCTATGGTTGCCCTGGGCGCCCAGAAACCATGTCCCCCCCCCCAGCCTTCCGCCCATGTCCGCTTTCATATCCCAATCATCATGTTCCACGTTCGAGTCCTGCCGCAAACTGCCTTGGGCGCGGAAAAAACCCAGGGCCTGGGCGGTGGCTGTGATGTCCGGTTTCACAATGTCGCCCTCCTCCTTCTCTTCCTCTTCATCGGACAGGGGGGCGCCGGGGCGCCACGGCACATCCAGGAAAATGGCCTGATCGGGCTGGCTGAAAATCGCCTCGATATTGAATTTCTCCAGAAGAAGAGAGGTGGAGATGAACGCGCGCCCCTGAAACATTCCCAGGGACTTTTCGGAAACCAGGGCCGGGCCTATGGGGGTGGAAAACAGCAGGTCGGCCCCCTTTTTCTCGAACCTGATCACTGTCATTTCGGCAAGATCATCCAGGGAAATCCAGTATTCCCCTTCAGATTTGAGAAAGTCAATATTGGCGAATTCCTTCTGGTTGATATAGGCTCCGGCCAGCATAAGCTCCGCGTTGGCCAGATCCTCGGCGACGGAACAGGGGGTGAACGACAGGAGCCAGGCTATGGCCACCGAAAGGATAATTCCGGAACCCCCATTCCATTTTGGCATTTTCAAGATGAGGCTGTGGAGGAACTTATGACGTCCCCCCATGGGTTTTTAATTACGGCGCGAAGATGACAACTGCCGTCGCCTACCGGGCGACGGTTATAGCAAAGCTTTTGCTGAACTCCACATCGCCCAGACTGCCATGGGTTATAATAACGTATTCGCCAGGCTCTGTGGGCATCTGAACTTTATTATGGATCACCCGCCGGGTTCCCGCCAAAACAGGTGTGTTTGGCGTCATCCCCGCGGCCACAGCCTCCTGGGGGATGTTCATGTTCTTTCCGGACAGGATATACATGGGAGGGTTTTCCCTTCCGCCCAGATCCTCCTTGCGCCAGATCACAAATTGCCCGTCCATGCGCACTCCGGCGTTTCCAGTGCTGGAAATATCGAAGGTCAGGTTCACCATGCCATCTTGCTGATTCAAGGCGATTTCGTGCAGCGTTCCCTGTCGGTTTATTTTTCCCGCCAGGCCGTATATCGGCACTCCCAGGCGGTACAGCACTTTCACCCCCAGATCCTTCACAAGCTCCTTTGGCGCCTGGTTGAAAAATATCATCACCCGGCTCTCTCCCTCCTCCGGCCTGGCCCTGGGGCGGATGGAGAATCGCACGGTCTGGGTCTTTCCCGGAGGGATAGTAAAATCCACGGGGCTTACAACAGTCCATTGATCCATGGAACTGGCAGTTGGGGGAATGGTCCGCACGTTGTTTTGATCATCCAGATCCCAGTTGGCGACGGTCGTATGGATAGCCACCGGTTGTGGGCTCAAATTGAAAAGCTGGATCGATCCGCTGGCTGGTCTGGCGCCGATCTCCACGGTTATATTGGCGGGGGAAGCGCCTATCTGCGGAGTCAGGGAGTCCGCGTCCGGCTTGATCTCCACTTTTGGTTGTGCCATAGCCGAATGGACGACAACCAGCGAAAGGAATAACAAATAAACTATGGTCTGGCGCACTTGATCTTTTTCTATTGGCATTCCACAGCGGCGCTTATCATTCCGGTATAGCCTCCGGCGACTGTCGCGTCTTGAAAGTCTAAGTCCACATCAATATACCCCCTGAAGACTATCCTGTCATCAAAGATTGTCTTTTCTATCCTTCGGGGGATCACAGTGGCCTGGATGATGGAAGCCGGATTGTCTCTGGACTGGAAAAAGCCGGTGCGTCCTGTCCCTCCGGAAACCAGATAGGTGATCAAGAGGTTCTCGGCTTGGATATTGGATCCAAAAGGCAGGGAAAGCTCCCACACATGGCCGTTGAGCGGTCTGGTGACTCTAGGGTTGAAGTCGCCGATGAGAGGCAATGATGGGACTCTGGCATGGATGTCGCGCCCGAAACCCTTGGCAGCCTCCACCTTTCCCTGGGAGAAGGACAAATCCTGCCCTATGGGGCGGGTCGCCTCGTTCATGCGGTTGAATGTCTTGAACACAGCGTCCGCAGGACAGGCGGCCATGGCCGGGCCGGAGGCCGCCGTCATATAGGCAAAAACCAAAAGGAGCGCGACCCTATTGGCCACGCCCCCTATCGGTTTCATTTCGCTCTCCCCGTCACACCGCAGAGGCAGTGACTGTAAGCACTATGCCGGTGTGGTTGCCCGAGGTGGTGGCGCCGCTGATATCCAGGGTGAAACCCACATCACCGGTCACCGCATTGGCCTGCCCCATTCCTGGCGCCGGGAAAGATATCGATGCGCCAGCGGCAATGGCCGCTCCCGCCACTCCGCAGGCCCCGCAGGAAGTCAGGGGAGTGCCAGCCGTAACCGTGGAGGTCCCCAGGGTGGCGCTGCCAGTGGCGATGGTTGTGGCCACCTGGATGCTCTGCCCTGCGGCCACCACTCCACGCACCGCCCATGCGTCGGTGACTGTAACCGTGATCGATGTGCCAAACGCGGCAGGATCACCCAGAACACCCGGCAGATTGGCCGCTACCGTGTTCGGATTGCCGGCGAATGATACGGTTCCGGTGTCGGTCACGGCTTCAGTGACTGCGGCGTCAACACCGGTGACAGTCAGGTTGACGGTCTGGATGGTGTTCAGGATGATGTGGTTGCCCACGTTCACGTTCACGTTGATGTTCCCTGCTGCGGCATGGGCTGTATTCCATGGCATGACCAGAACCGAGGCCAACAGTGCCGCAATCGTTGATTTGGTTACCCTTTTGTGTTGCATTAGTCTTCTCCTTGTTTCCTGTTCCTATATACTCAAATGCGTCATATTCTAATAAACAATGCCGCTATACCACTTGTACTTCGATACAAAGCGATGCAAATGCCGGGCCAATGTCTGCAGTAAGCGTAAATGCGATAAAAATAGATGATATGCTTATAATAATCAAAGATATAAGTGGAATTTGCGCTTGCTGTTCAGGTAACGGATGATGACATTATACTGGCAACTATGTGTAATGATAGTACATATGAGACAGAAATGACACTATTTGTCATCTGATTGAATGTTTATGTGCAAAATGAGGAATGAAAAAAAAGGGTTCATTTATAATCAATACGTATTCCTGCAGGCAGTTTTTTCAAGAATTATATTTTAGACCCCTTGTGTCAGGTGATTCCATTAATATTTCTTCACATCCTGCAATCATACCTTTTCAGTGGATGAGAAATGCGTTAGAATGTACCAAATCAGATGAGAGAGCGAGGAAGCCAGGATGACCCCGGACGATCAGGCCGACCAGGAGGAATTTAAAAAAAAGATAGAGGCTATGCGTATGGCCTCGAAAAATCCTCTGGCCTCAATGACCATGAAAATGAAGCGTTTCGTGGAAGTCCAGAAAGAACAGGCCAAGCATTCCGCCGACGATTTATCCTCAACCCAGGTGGCCATGTCGATGCCGAAAAAACCTGTTCCCCAAACCATCTCCCAGGCCAAGATTCAGGCTGGCCAGATGAAGGCGCCTCAAAAACCGGAGGAAAAACCGGCGGCGCCAAAAGCTCCTGAAGCCGGTGTCACAGGAAAGTTTGAAAAGCTGGTGGAAATCAGCAAGGCCCAGGCTGCCGAAAAAGAGGACTTGTCCGCCACTCAGGTGGTGTTTCTGGGGACCAGAAGAAATCCTGACAGGGTTCGCCCGGCCAAACCTGAAACTCCCAAGCGGCCCACCATAAAAGTTGTGGATATCGGCGGGGGGTTTATGGGCCAGTCCAGGAAAAAAGAGGAGGAGCCGGAAGCGCCAAAGCCCCTGCCTGAAGATCCCGCCGATTACGATCAGGCTACTCTCATGAACGCCATCTCCTCCATCGACCAGTTCAGCAACATGTCCCAGGCCCAGCTGGCCCGGCTGTCCAAGTGCAAGATGGAGCAATGGGGCCCCGAGGAGTTTATTTTTCGCGAAGGGGGCAGCAATGTGGACAAGATGGTGCTTGTTCTAAACGGCACTGTGTTTATCCGAAAAAGGCTCATGAAGGACGGCAAGGAAAAGTATGAGCAAATAGCCGAGATACCCGCCCCCACCATCATCGGGGAGAACTCCTTTTTCACCGGCCTGGGCCGGTCGGCGGGGGTTTATGCCCGGCAGAAAGTAAGCGGCATCATCATCACAAAAGAGGACATCATGCGGCTCATCAGCCTGGAAAAGCCCAGGATGATCGACCTTTTCGTAAAGATCGCCGAGGAGAATATTGAACGCTGCAGAAAAACCGCCCAGCTGTATATGAGCACTCTGCAGCTTTTGTGGAATCAGGCAACCACCTTCAACTTCTCATATCATGGGAGGATAAAGGAACTGGACCGAAAACTCGATTTCGTCCGGGGCGATATCGACAAGATCCAGGATCTTGTCCGGGAGGTGCTGGTGGTCATACGCGAGCTCAACGTCATGCTGGAGGAGCTGTACGAGTTCGCGAACCTGCCGGTGATCGCCATCCAGAAAGTCGATTTCGACAAGGTGAGCTTTCCCGCCACCCAACAATCCCTGCGGGTGCTCCAGTCTGTGCTGGAGGACCTGAAAATGCAAAGCGAGTTCGTATCTCTTAACGCCATAAACTTTAAGGATGTGATTCTAAACGCCGTCATCAGAACCCAGGAGAAGGGAGTGATGGTGAACTATTCGGCCATTATCTCTCTTTCCAAAACAGCTTATAACGAATTCGCCCGGCGATATAAGGAGTTCGGTTTCGAAATCAAGTTTCTCTCCTCGGAAGAGGCCGACACCCTCCTTCATAAAAAAGAAAACGCGAATCTTTGGGATATGGACCAGCCGCTCTTTCCAGGGCGCTAATAAGAAGGTCCTCCCCATTCTCCCGGCCCGTTCTTGCCCGAACGCCACTATTAACTTCGGTATTTCAATGAAGATTTGGAGCCAGTCATGAACCACCCGAACCTGGTTATAGGAACCGCCGGGCATATCGACCATGGCAAAACCAGCCTGATCAAGGCCCTCACCGGGGTGGACTGCGACAGGCTGGCCTCGGAAAAACAGAGGGGAATCACCATAGACCTGGGATTTGCCCGGATCGACCTGGGCGATGGGATATCTGCGGCGGTGGTGGATGTGCCTGGCCATAGAAACTTCATACACAACATGCTCGCCGGCGCCGCCGGGATCGACACCGCCCTGTTCGTGGTGGCCGCGGACGATTCCATCATGCCCCAGACTGTGGAACATATGGCGATCCTGGACCTGCTGGGAATCAAGACCGGTGTGGTGGCGCTCACCAAGGCGGACCTGGTGGATAGCGAAACCATGGAGCTTGCCATGATGGAAGTCTCCGAGTTTGTGGAAAAATCCCCATTGTCCGGCGCCAGGGTGATTCCATGCTCCGCCATCACCGGCCAGGGGCTCGACGATGTGCGAGGAGAGCTGGCCCGACTGGCGCAAACAGCTCCGCAACGCGCCAGCCACGCCCATTTCCGCATGGCGGTGGATCGCGCCTTTAATATGAAAGGGCACGGGCTAGTGGTCACGGGGGTTGTCATCAGCGGCGCCGTTCATCCCGACGACCGGCCCATACTCTCCCCCGATGGGGCCCAGACGCGGGTGCGGCGGGTGCAGAGCCATGGGGAAACGGTGGAGGAAGCCACCGCCGGCGCCAGGGCGGCGCTGAATATCACCGGGGTCCACAAGGAGCAGGTGTTGCGGGGGATGATCCTTTGCCACCCTGCCATCCAGGAGCCATGCCGCTGGTTCGCCGCCTCGGTGACATGCCACCCCTCGGCGCCCAGGGGGATCGAGCACGGGAAGACATACTTTCTGCATGTCCATGCCGAGCATACATTGTGCAAGGTTATCCTGGAGGGGGGGACGAAACGCCTGAAACCGGGAGAAACCTGCGTGGCGGGGGTGAGCTTTGAAACTCCCATACAGTTGATCCATGGGGACAGGTTCGTGCTGCGCAGCTCCTCGGCGGAGGAAACCCTGGGCGGGGGAATGGTTCTGGAGCCGGGGGGCAGACCCATGGGGGGGCGTAGCCTGAAAGCCAACGCGGCGAAATGGAAAGCCCTGGCCAGCCTGGAGGAGGGATTCTTCGCCATGGTGGATGGCGCTCCCGGCGGATACCCGCTGCAGAGGGCCACGGCCATGTTCAACCTGCCCCGGAACTCGGCCATGGCTCTGCTCAAAACCAGGGGGGATGGTTATGGCGCTTTCGAAATCAAGGGACAAGGCTATCTTTATCGGGCCAGCGAGGGGGAGAGGATCGTGAAGGAACTGGTCAGGCAGGTCGCCGGGTTCCACAAGAAAAATCCCGCCATGCCGGGGGTGGAGGAGAAGACCCTGGCCGCGGCGGCGTTGCCCGGGATGAATGAGGAAGTGGCAGGCTACTGGATCCGCCACACTGTGGCGCAGGGGAAGATGGAATATGAAGGCTCGGCCTTGCGGCTGCCGGGGAGGGCGCAGGTGTTCGAGGGGGTGGAGAAAGAGTGGCGGGAGAGGATCCTTGCCGCCTATCGGAAGGCTGGCCTGGTGAACCCCCCGAAGACAGACCATATCCCGAAAGATCTGGATATCAAACCAGTCGAAGCAGCCAGGATCATCCGTCTGCTGGTTCGCTCTGGCGACCTGGTCTCCCTGGCGCCGGACCATACCATCTGCCGTGAAGCGCTGGAGCAGGCCAAAGAGGCGCTGGTTCTGGAATTGAGGGAAGCGGGGAGCGTGGAGACGGGGCGGTTCCGGGATATTCTGGGGGTAGGGCGCAAGGCGGCCATCGATATTCTGGAGCATTTCGACAGGATCGGGCTGACCCGCCGGGTGGAGAACAAGAGGGTTTTGGCGTAATGAATGTCTTGATCATCAAAGCTTATGGGAGGATGGAATGACGAGTAAAAGCAGCAAGAAATTTGCAGTTGCGACCCTGGCCGGAGGCTTCGTGATGTGGGTCGTTGCAGGAATATGGCACAACCTGATCATGGCAAGCTTATATGAGCAGGTTCACGCCAGGCATGAAGGCATCGGAATTCTGCTGATAGCCTATTTCATTCTGGCCATGTTCATGGCTTATCTGTATCCCTTGGGATTCAAGGGTAAAAACACG
>JAOUPQ010000112.1 GCA_029879765.1 Nitrospinota bacterium
GGGCGCCGCGGCTTATGCAAAGCTCTTTTTGTATCGGGTCCTCAATGCCTGTGACGACGAAAAAAGGGATATCTTTCGTCTTGTCGGAGGCGTGGATCTGGTTGATCAGCTCCATCCCGTCGATATCATCGAGCGCCAGATCCACGGTGATAAGATCCGGTGCCAGGGTGGTGGCCATTTCCAGCCCCAGCTTGCCGCTGTTGGCGACGGAGACCGTGCATCCCATGGATTGGAACGCGTCCTCCAGCGTCATGCAGGAGACATGGTGGCTGTCCACCACTAGTATATGTAGCCCCGCCATGGAGGCTGTCGCGTCAGGCATTTTAAATAAGAACCAAGGAATTAAAGCTCAATTCATACAGGCCATGATATCATTTTATCCCATGAGAATATTGGATATTTACATATTTCAGGAACAGCTGAAAATATTTCTGATTTCACTTTTCACCATTCTGGCGGTGCTTCTTTTGGAGAAAGTGAATTTTCTTTCCAGCCTGTTCCTGGCCCACAGCGCATCGCTGGAAACGGCGGGGATGCTGATATTGTATCTTTGCCCGGCGTTTTTGACGCTGGCGGCGCCATTGGCGGTGCTGATGTCGGCGCTGATGGCGTTTTCCAGGATGTCCGGGGATAACGAGATCATCGCCATGCGCGCCGGGGGGATATCTTTCGCCAGGCTTCTGGCGCCCGTGCTCATCCTTTCGGCGCTGGTGACCGGCGCCACCTTGTATCTTTCCATCAACCTGGCCCATGAGGGAAACCTGCGTTTCCAGCAGACCGCCATCAAGGTGCTCAGCCGAAGCGTCCAGTCCGAGATCAAGGAACAGCGCTTTTATTCCGAATTCCCGGGATTGATGATATATGTGAACCAGAACCGGGATGGGCGGCTGGAAGGGGTGTTCATCTCCGACCAGCGTCGGGAGGGGCAGGCCAGCATCATCGAAGCCAGAAGCGGCGTTATGGAGTCGGACCAGCAAACCGGGGTGATCACCCTGGCGCTGCGCGATGGAGTGATCCATACCGCTGGCCAATCCTACACCACCATAGGCTTCATGGAATATTTTCTGAAAATGGACCTGGGCGCCAAGCTGAACCAGCCTTTGCAAAAAGAGGCGCCCCACATGTCTATCCCGGAGTTGCGGATGGAGATACAGAACAAGGCGGCCAGAGGGGCGCCTTCCTTTCGCGAGCAGGTGGAAATCCACAAGAAATACGCCATTCCCATGGGCTGCCTTGCCCTGGGGGCCTTGGGCGCCCTGGCGGGGGTGATGACCCAGCGGCGCGGCTCGGGGGGCGGGTTCGGGATAGGAGTGATCCTGATGGTGATAAACTATCTGCTGATAATGATCGGCCAGGGGCTGGGCGCTGGCGGCAAAATCCCTCCCGCGCTGGGAGTGTGGGGACCGGACGTGATCATGGCCGCAGCCTCGGTGTGGGTATATATCCGGGTCTCCAAAGACACCATGCCCACCCGGATGGAGGTCTTCCTGTCGGAGATTTGGGTCCAGCTAAGGCTCAGGCTGAAGCAATCTCATGAGGCTCCGGCGCATTGACCGCTAAAGTAGTGTAAATGGAAAAATTCAACGAAGAGTTGTTCCTCTGGCTCAACAGCCGCCTGGCCTCCCCCCTGATGGACGGGGTCATGTCTTTCGTCACCGTGACAGGGGACGCGGTGGTGGTGATAAGCTTCGGGTTGGTGGCGGTGGCCATGTGGCCCAAGGCCCCGTGGCGGCGAAATCGCTTCAAGGCGGCGGGGCTGTTCTTGGCGGCGCTGGCCGTGGGGGGGGCGGCGATGCATGGCATAAAGCAGAACCTTCCCAAAGACAGGCCATTGGCGCATTTTGCGGAAATGATAAACAAAGGTGAAGCCAGGGTGCGCGCGCCATTCTCCCAGCTATATCACCGCACCTTCCCCTCGGGCCATACCCAGACCGCCTTCGGCGCCGCCATCTTCTTCGCCCTGCTGATCAGAACACCCGCCGCCGTGGTGGCGCTGTTGGCCTGGGCGTCGATGGTGGGGCTCTCCAGGGTCTATCTGGGGGTCCACTTTCCCATGGATATCGCCGGTGGATCGGTGCTGGGGGCGGGGGCCGCCTGGATGGTATATCGAACAGGGGGCGGTCTTGCGTTGATTGTGGATGCGGGCGGAGATGGGGAGAGGGACCCTGATCAGCCAGCCGACCGTCCATCGGCCCACTGACAGCAAGGCGGCCAACTCGCTGGAGAGCCAGCCCCCTTGCCATCCCTGCCAGCGGATTACTTCTTAAGCCACTTGCGCTTCTTTTCCACACCTGCCAGCTTGTCGTGGAACTGCTTCACAACATCGGGAAAGAGCAGGTGGAAGGGGTGGTTCTCGTTTTCCGGCAGTTCCTTGTATTCATCCATCACCATGGAGGCGAAGTTACATTGGGCGATGGCCACGGCGGGAAAGATCCGGTCCATAGAGTCCACAGGGCCATACATCAGCCAGTCCGCCCCCAGGGAGGAGATCGCCTCGGTGGCGGAGTCCACCCCGGCGAAGGCGTCCTTGCCCCCCAACTCCTTGGCGTTTTTCATCCACATATACACCCCATTGGCCGGGCCGCTGCCCGCGGGGAGCCCATGTTTCTCCTTGATCTTTTCCATGGACACATTGCAGATCATCGATGTGGGGAGGCTCATGACGGAGCAATCGCACAAGATGGTTTCGAAATTATATGGCTCCAGCAGCTTCCACATGTCGTCCAGGCACTTCACCCGGCCGGTGGAAAAGTCGTCCTGGGCGTCCCACAGCCCCAGCACCACATGTTTCACCCCCAGCTTGGCGATCTCCTCGATCTCCTTTTCCAGGTTTTTCTCCCAGAATGAGAGGGAGTTGTACAGGTAGCGGTCCATCTGGCCAATAGAGGCCACATGCTCGGCCGAAGGCCGCTTCACCTCTGTCTTGTAAGCGTCGGTGGCAAAAGGCATCCCCGACTCTTCGGTGGCCTCCACGAAAAAGTCGATATAGTGCTTCATCTCGTCGCCGGTGTTGGCCACCATGTCCACCAGGGATGGCAGGCCGGTTTTCTTTTCCAGTTCCTCCAGCCGCCGGATCTGGTTGGTGGCCTCTTCCCGGTCGAACTTTCCCTCTTTGCGCGATTGGACGATTTTGTCCCCCGGCCAGAACATATTGCCGATCATCAAAGGAGGGTTGTTCCCCGGCTGGCCGCCCACCACACGACCGCCAATTTTACATACCTTTTGCTCTTTTTCGAATCTTAGCTTCATATCGCCCTCTTGAATGTGTTAGATGAGGCTCGGCCGGGCCTGGGATTGTCGCCCATGGCGCCCGCAACAGGGCTTGCAACGCCCCTGTGGGTATATAAGGCAAAACCCATGCCGTTTATTTGATCATAGGGGTGGGGATGTAACTTGTTGATTATCTAGGGTATGTAGAAAAGCCAGAAAGGCCAGGCGGGTTATGGGGCCTTGTCGCGAACGGTAACGGTGTTTCCCCCGGTAACCGGGGAGCATATAAATGGATTGACAGAAAAGGGGCGAAGGTTAGCGCAGGGAGACGCGCCGGAACGCGATACAGTCAGCCATATGGGCAACTGATCGCATTTTCGATATGAAAAACCGTTCCCCTGCACGCAGTGAGGGGAACTTTCGTCAAGAACTCTATCGCAGAACCTTGGTCAGTTTTTCCTGCAAAACAGCCGCAGTGAAAGGTTTCACCACGTAGTCGTTAACCCCGGCTTGCGCCGCAGCCACGATATTGTCCTTCAAAGCTTCGGCGGTGACCATGATGATCGGCACATTTTTGGTGTTAGGATCAGCGCGAACCGCCTTTAAAAGCTCCAGGCCGCTCATTTGCGGCATATTCCAATCCAGCAGAATAACATCGTATTTATTCTGTTGGATTTTGGGTAGCGCCGTGGTGCCATCGTCGGCCTCATCCACATTCTTCACCCCAAGCTGGGATAAAATATTGCGCTCGATTTTGCGCATCGTGGCGAAGTCGTCTATAACAAGCACCCTGATGTTTGGATCCAGGTCAGCCATTTCACACCTTTATTCTTTATTGTATCCCCTGCGAAAGATACTTTACATGAATTTGTCTGGGTATTCTACTACCATTCCGAAAGAAAATCATCTCTATTAATTGAATATTTTTCAAGGGCCTTTTTTCAGGCCAAAATCGTGGCAAGCTCATCAATCCATGGGATGGCGCTTCGCCGGGAGCAAGCGTGCCAAAGGGGGTTTTGCCCTCGACCAATTGGCCCTTGCAAGCGGATGGTTATCCAGGAAGCTGCGGCGCAAGGCGAAAGGAAAGGGAGGCCAGGTTTGGTGCCGGAGGTCGGGATCGAACCGACACATGGTTGCCCATACGGGATTTTGAGTCCCGCGCGTCTACCAGTTCCACCACTCCGGCGAATATGGAGCCGACATTATACATCAACATTACCCAAATGACGCCAGCGTCTTTGTGAACAATCAAGATTTATTGTATCTTGGGTCAGGATCGCTTAATATTTCATCTCTGCCCTTGGCCGCGGCTCTTGGAGGCGCCTTTGGGTTTATGGACTTTTTCTGGAGTGCGCAAATGATTATTGTTATGAAAGCCGAGGCGACCAAGCAGGACGTCGCGGATGTGGAAAAAAGAATCACCGATTTCGGTTACACGCCAAAGGTTCTCGCCGGCCAGGTGAGGACTGTCATCGCCGCCCTGGGCGACGCCAGGGACAAGGCGCGTCTGCAGGCTCTGGAGTCGCTTCACCATGTGGAAAGCGTCATGCCCATCCTCAAGCCGTACAAGCTATGTTCCAAGGAGGTGACTCCGGAACCGACCATCATCGATGTGAAGGGTGTGAAGATCGGCGGCAAGGAGATCGTGGTGATGGCCGGCCCATGCAGCGTGGAAAGCGAGGAGCAGCTGATGCAGACCGCCCTGGCCGTCAAGGCCGCCGGCGCCAAGATCCTGCGCGGCGGGGCATACAAGCCGCGGACTTCGCCATACAGTTTCCAGGGGATGGAGGAGGCGGGTTTGAAGCTTCTTCGCCATGTCTCCGAGGCCACTGGCCTGCCCATCATCACGGAGGTGATGAACCCTCGGGAGGTGAACCTGGTCTATGAATATTCCGACATACTGCAGATCGGCGCCAGAAACACCCAGAACTTCTCCTTGCTGAAGGAAGTGGGAAAGCTGCGAAAACCGATCTTGCTAAAGCGCGGGCTGGCCACCACCATTGAGGAATGGCTGATGAGCGCCGAGTATATCTTCTCCGAGGGGAACCACGAGGTGATCCTTTGCGAGCGGGGAATCCGCACCTTCGAAAAAGCCACACGAAACACCATGGATATTTCCGCCGCCCCGGTGCTCAAGGAGCTGACCCATCTGCCGGTGGTGATGGATCCCAGCCATGGCGTCGGATACTGGCAATACGTCAACGCCATGAGCAAGGCCTCGGTGGCCGCAGGAGCCGACGGACTGCTCATAGAGGTCCACTGGAAACCGGAGGAGGCTTTCTCTGATGGACCGCAGTCGCTGAAACCGCCAAAATTCGAAGCCCTGATGAAAGAGCTCAAACCGGTGGCCGAAGCCGTGGGGCGGAGCATGTAACCAGACGGATTGTGGATATTGTTATGCGGGGAGCCTTTTTTTGGCGGAAGAGTCTCCCCGGCGCCTCCTGAAGCAAGATATGCCGACGCATTCCTTTCCCGCCTGCTTTTGCAGGTGGGGGAAGGGCGCCAAAAGATCCCACGAAGGGAGCGGTGGAGAATATTTTTCATGAAGTGTTTCTCCCCGGTGAATCCAGACAATCCGCCGGTTCATTGAAATCCGATGGAACAGAAGCTCGAAAACCTGCTGGGCCCCGGTGGCGCTCTTGCCTCCGTCATGGGCAAGGAGTATGAAAGCCGCCCCGGCCAGGTGAAAATGGCCCAGGGCTGCCTGGACGCCCTAACCCAGGGAAAGGCGCTGCTGGTGGAGGCGGGCACCGGCACGGGGAAAACCATCGCATACCTCCTCCCCACCATCCTGTGCGGGCTCAAGGTGGTGGTCTCCACCGGCACGAAAAACCTGCAGGAACAGATCATGGGCAAGGATATTCCCATGGTCTCCCGGATATTCGGGGCGCCGATCCGCGCCGCCATCATGAAAGGGCGGGGCAACTACATTTGCCGCCGCAGGCTCGACAACTTCGCCCAGCGGCCGCTGTTCGCCGCAAAAGGGGAAGCCACACTTTTTGAAACGGTGCTCGACTGGGCCCGGACCACCGCCACCGGCGACAGGGCGGAGCTGGACATCCTGCCGGATAACTACTCCGCCTGGGGGGAGATATGCTCCAAGTCGGAGCTGTGCCTGGGGGCCAGCTGCAAATATAACGAGTCATGTTTCGTCAACGCCATGCGCGCCAAGGCCGCCGAGGCGGATCTGGTGGTGGTGAACCATCACCTGCTTTTCGCGGACCTGGCGGTGCGGGAGGATTCTTTCGGCGAGGTGATCCCCCGATACGACGCCGTGATATTCGACGAGGCGCATCTGGTGGAGGATATCGCCACTTCATACTTCGGCGTCACCCTCTCCAGCTACAGGGTCGCCGAAGCGGCCAGGGACGCGGAGCGGGAGCTCAAGGCGGCGAATCTGTTTTCGGCGGACGCGGCCAGAATCATCTCCACCCTGCCGGACCGGGCGGATCTGTTCTTCTCCACTGTGCGGGGGGGGCGGGACGATAAACGGCGGCTGACCAAAGGGGAGGCGCAAAGGCTGGCCGAGGGGGCCGAGCGTCTGGCCGGTTCGCTGTCGCTGGTGTCGGATTTCCTTTCCACTTTGAAAAACGCCCCGGACAGCGTCAAGGCCCTGGCCATCCGGTTCGAGGATATCGCCCAGGGTCTGACCAGCTATCTGGCCATGGAGGAGAAGGATAACGTCTACTGGATAGAGCCCCGTGGGCGCGGGGTGTTCATGCACTCCTCCCCCATCGATGTGTCGTCCCACCTGGTGGAAAAGCTTTATTCCAGGACCCAGAGCGTTGTGTTCACCTCCGCCACCCTGGCCACGTCGGACGATTTTTCTTTCATCACAAAGCGGCTGGGGCTGGGGGCCGAGGCCGCAAATCTTTCCATCGAGTCCCCTTTTGACTACCAAAGCCAGGCCGCGCTTTATATTCCGGAGGACCTCCCTTCCCCCTCGGAGCCGACCTTTATCCAGAAAGCGGCCAGGAGGATACTGGAGCTGATAATCCTTTCCCGGGGGCGGGCTTTTGTGTTGTTCACCAGCCACAGGGCCTTGGAGAAATGCTGGGAGGCCCTGGACGGCTCCATCCCCTTCACCACCCTCAAGCAGGGGATGGCCCCCAGGGATGCATTGCTGGAAAAGTTCCGGGAGGACTCCCATTCGGTGCTCTTCGGCGCCGCCTCGTTCTGGCAGGGGGTGGATGTGAAAGGGGAAGCTCTTTTCGCGGTTATAATAGACAAGTTGCCGTTCGCCACGCCGGACGATCCTGTGGTGGCGGCCAGGATAGAAAGGATCGAAAGAAATGGAGGCTCGGCGTTTATGGAATACCAGGTTCCATCGGCGGCCCTGGCGCTGAAACAGGGGCTGGGAAGGTTGATCCGCTCCAAGAATGACAAGGGCTTTCTGGCCCTGCTGGATAAAAGAGTGAAGACCAAAAAGTACGGCAAGTCCTTTCTGGACGCTCTGCCCCCTTTTCCTCTGGCCCATTCCATGGAGGAGCTCAAGGAGGCTGTCAAAAGGCTCGACTCCTCCGGCAAGGGCAAGGGCAAGGCGCGGACGCGGTGAAATTCATCACCACCCATCTGCATGCGGATTTCGACTGCCTCGCCTCCATGGTGGCGGCCAAGAAGCTTTATCCGGACGCGGAAATGGTCTTCCCCGGCGCCCAGGAAAAGCCGGTGCGCGACTTTTTGGAGCGAGGGGATTTTCATGTCAACTATCGGCGGCTGAAGGGGTTTCCCCTGGAGCAGGCCCGGCTGATGGTGGTGGTGGACGCCTCCACTCGAGAGAGGATCGGGCTCTTCTCCGCGCTGGCGGACCGGGAAGATGTGAAGGTGCATATCTATGACCACCATCCTTCCGGCAATATAGACATACCCCACGAGCTGGCCGAAGTGCGGGACCGGGGCGCCACGGTGACCATCTTCACGGAGATTTTCCGGGATCGGGGAATCGATATCACCCCTTCCGAGGCGACTCTGATGATGCTGGGGCTTTATGAAGACACCGGCAGCCTGACCTTTTCCTCGGTGCGGGAGGAGGATTTCCGGGCGGCGGCGTGGCTGCTGCAAAAGGGGGCGGACCTGGATATTGTGAAGACCAGCCTGACCCAGGAGATGACCGCCGTGCAGGTGGATCTTCTGAACGCGCTTTTAAAAAGCCTGGAGTTTTATCAGACCGGGGCCATGGCGGTGGCCATCGCCCACGCCACCGCCGAGCGGTATGTGGGGGACCTGTCCACCATCGTCCACCGGTTGATGGATATAGAGAATCCGGCGGCGCTCTTCACGCTGGTGCGCATGGCGGACAGGATACACTTCATCGCCCGGTCGCGGGTGGAGGGGGTGGACGCGGGGGCCGTGGCGCAAAGCCTGGGGGGCGGGGGCCATCCCACGGCGGCGTCCGCCACCATCAAGGGGCTGATGATGCCCCAGGTGATGGAGAAGCTAAAGGCGGCCATAGACACCGCCACCCAGGGGAATATCCAGGTGCGGGACATCATGGCGGAAAAGGTTATATCCGCCGGGGTGGAGGAAACGGTGGACGAGGCAAGAGCCAGGATGACCCGGTTCGACATTGGGGGCATGCCGGTGATGAAAGCCGGGCAGGTGGCGGGGCTGATCACCCGACAGTTGGTGGAAAAGGCGATCCACCACCAGATGGGGCAAAGACCGTTGGAGGAATTCATGCTCACCGAGTTCGCCACGATCCACCCGGAGGATTCGGTGGCGGCGCTGGAGGAGCTGATCATAGGCCGGGGGCAAAAAAGGGCGCCGGTGGTGGACAGCAAAACCGGGGCCATGGTGGGATGGATCACCCGGGGGATGGCGCTGAGCAGCCTGTATGGCGACAGCCTGAAAAAGAAAGGGAGACTGGAAGGGGGCGGGAAAAGGCGAGAGCCTCTGGTGAAGAACGTATCCAACATGATAAAAGAGCTTTTGCCCAGGCGGCAGCAGGATATTCTGGGCCAGGCCGCCAGGATCGGCGATTCCATGGGGTATGTCGTTTATGTGGCGGGGGGGTTCG
>JAOUPQ010000113.1 GCA_029879765.1 Nitrospinota bacterium
GAGCGTCTTTTAGGAAGAGCCCTGTTCCTCCCCTGAATCAGTAAACAATATGATACGTCTTGAAAATATATCCAAATCCCATGGGGGAACCCCCGTGTTCTCCGATTTGTCCATCCACATCCGCCCGGGCCGCCGGGTGGGGCTGGTGGGGGACAACGGAGCGGGAAAAACCACCCTGCTGAACATCCTGGCGGGCGACCTGGCGGCGGACAGTGGACGGAGGATCGTCTCCCCCGGAGTGCGCATCGGGATCTTGCGCCAGGAAACGGGGGGCGAGGACCACATTCCCCTTCTGGAAAACGTCATCGCCGGGGCGGACCACCTTACGGCCATGCAGGAGGAGATGAACGCCATCACCGACCGGCTGCACAAGGCGGAGAGCGAAGGGAACCTGAAGGCCGTGGAGAGGCTGGCCCACGACCTGGCCGAGGCCCAGGAGCGATTCCACGACGCCGGAGGCTATGCCCTGGAGGGGCAGGCCCGGGCCATTTTAGTGGGCCTCGGGTTCAGGCCGGAGCAGTTCGAGCGACCCACCGGCGCTTTTTCCGGCGGATGGCGCATGCGGATGAGCCTGGCCAGGCTGCTGCTTTCCCACCCCGGCCTCTTGCTGCTGGATGAGCCGACCAACCACCTGGATCTGGAATCCTCCATCTGGCTGGAAAGCTTCCTTACGAACTACGACGGATCGCTGCTCATCATCAGCCACGACAGGTTTTTCCTTAACCGCATGGTGGACTCCATCGCCGAGATAGAGTTTGGCAAACTGACCCTGTATCCCTTCCCCTACGACAGGTATGTGGAAGAGAAGAGGATACGGCGGGAGCATCTGGAGTCCGCCGCGGGGCGCCAGCAAAAGGAGATCGAGCGTCAGGAGCGGTTCATAGAAAGATTCCGGGCCAAGAACACCAAGGCCACCCTGGTCAAGAGCCGGGAAAAGGCGCTGAACAAAATGGAGCGCATCGAGACGGTGAAAGAGACCAAGGGGATCGGGTTCCGGTTCGAGGAAACCGGCCGCATCGGCCACACCCCGGTGGAGGTTATCCAGGCCACTGTGGCCTATGGCTCCAACGTGGTGTATAACAAGCTGGATTTTTCCATGCGCCGGGGGGACAGGATCGCCCTGGTGGGGCCCAACGGGGCGGGCAAGTCCACCCTCATCAAGCTTCTGTCCGGCATTCTGCAACCAAAAAGTGGCATGCTGAAAATATCCGAAAGCGTGGAGATGCGCCACTTCGCCCAGCACCAGATCGAAGCTCTCAATCCGGAAAACACCGTGCTGGAGGAGCTGATCTCCGGCATCCCCTTCAACGCCATCCCGCGGGCCCGGTCCATCCTGGGCGCCTTCCTGTTCCGCAAGGACGAGGTGGAGAAGCTGGTGAAGGTTCTCTCCGGCGGGGAGAAGAGCCGCCTGGCCCTGGCCAAGATCGCCCTGAACCCCACCAACCTTATGCTGCTGGACGAGCCGACCAACCACCTGGACCTGAAGAGCCGTCAGGCGCTGGAAAAGGCCCTGGCCGGATATAAGGGGTGTATCGTCCTCATCTCCCACGACCGCGCTTTCATCGACGCCGTGGCCAACAAGATCATCCATGTGGAGGGGGGACGGCTTACCGAGTTTCTTGGGGACTGGTCCTATTACGAGCGGACCAAAGAGCAGCGGCTCGGTTTTGTGGAGAGCGCCGCAGTGGTGGAGGAAAAGGAAAGCCCCGTCCCTGGGGAGGCAAAGAAATCGAAAAAGGAAGCCCGGCAGGAGGCTGCCCGACAGAGGAACGAGAGACGGCAGAACGGGGGATTGCTGAAAAAGGATCTGGCCACGGTGGAAGGAAAAATAGAGCAGGTGGAAGCCAAGGTCGCCGAGGTGGAGATGAAGCTGGCCGATCCGGAGACCTACAAGGACACCGCCTTATCTGTGGAGCTGGCGCGGGAGCTGGCGGCGCTGAAAAAAGAGAATGAAGAACTGCTGCGGCGCTGGGAATCGCTGTCCGGCCAGATAGAGGCCATCGGCTCTGGCATGTAGCCGAGCCTGATTTAAATAGCTGACGGTGATTCTCTGAGTAATCTATCCAGAGAATGGAGCTGATCTTTCAAAAAACGCTTCCCGGCGGATTGAAATACTCCCGACCTTCCACTTCCCCTTCCAGCTTGGCCACCAGCGTATTAAAGTCCTGCTGGTTGTTCACAAAGTCTATATGGTTGGTGTTCACGATCAGCAGCGGGCCGGGGCAGTGGCGGAAGAAGAACTGGTTGAACGTCTGGTTCACCCGGTCCACATAATCCTCCGTCATATGGTTCTCCGCCTTTCGGGCGCGGCGATGGACCCGGCGCATCAGGGTGGAGGTGTCCGCCTGCAGATAGACCGTCAGGTCCGGCTCCGGCACGCTCTTCACCAGACTGTTGTACACTTCCATATAAAGGCGGAACTCGTCGTCATCCAGGTTCAGCTGGGCGAAGAGCAGGTCGCGCTCCATGATGTAGTCCGCCACCACCGTCTGGTTGAAGATGTCCACCTGCGCCAGGCGGGAGAGCTGCTTGTATCGGCTGACCAGGAAAAAGAGCTGGGTCTGGAAGGCGTAGGCGGCCCTGTCCTCATAGAAGTTTTCCAGAAACGGATTTTCCCCCACCTGTTCCAGGATCGGCTCCACCCCGAACCGCTCCGCCAGCTTGCGCGCCAGGCTCGACTTGCCCACGCCGATGGGGCCTTCCAGGGCGATATATTTTTTCATGGTGTCTCCGTGGATGGATCGATCAACCGTATGGGCTGGGCGTCGGCCGGAAGGGCGGCCAGCAACTCTGCCACGGTTTTGCCCGACACGGGATGCGCAAGCCCGGGGTCAATGTCCGCCAGCGGCGCCAGCACGAACCGGCGCTGGCTGGCCAGGGGATGGGGTATGGTCAGTTCTTCAGTGGTCATAACAACATCATCGATGAAAATAATGTCAATGTCTATAACTCTGGGGCCCCAGCGCTCTCCTGGCGTCCTCCCCAATTCTTTTTCGATATCTTGCAGCCGATGCAGCAGCCGGATCGGCTCGATTTGCATCCGCAGCGCCAGGGCGGAGTTGACGAACCACGGCTGGTCCGTTTTTCCCTGGGGCTCTGTGTGATACAGGCGCCCTCGGCCAATCTCCCCGGCGCCCTCCATGGCCAGGATTTTCTCCATGGCCCTTTGCGTCATGCGCGCCGGGGCGGCCCCATCGGGGCCGACGCCGTTGGAGCCTATGGAAAGGTATATCGCCGAAACCA
Source organism: Nitrospinota bacterium (assembly GCA_029879765.1). GTDB lineage: Bacteria > Nitrospinota_A > UBA7883 > UBA7883 > UBA7883 > JAOUMU01. The sequence goes on from JAOUPQ010000113.1 coordinate 3,244, forward strand.
TGCCGCCCATGGTTTCAGGAGGATTGATCCGGGCCAGGGCGCTTGAGACCCTCGTTGTTGGGAAACCCAAAGAGCAGGTATACGGTTCCTCCGGCCACCACCATGAGCATGTTGACGCCGAAGCCTAGCAGGGACATGGTGAGGCACTGGGCGGCATCCAGCCCCAGATGGGCGAACAGTATGACATACATCCCTTCGCGCACCCCCAGCCCCGCCACGGACACCGGGAGCAGCACCAGGATATTCACCACCGGCACCAGGATGAAAAACGCGTTGGGCTCCACATCGAAACCCAGGGCCAGGGCCACCACATATATGCTCAGGATTTTCGCGAACTGCACATACAGGTCCCCCAGAAACGCCGCCGCCAGGGCGTCCTTGTGGCTGAAGTAGAAAAGGAAGGTCGTATACAGGTCCCGGACCTTGAGCATCAGCGGTTCGAGCCTGGTCTTCGGGGCGATCACCTCCAGGAACCTTTCGATCCTTCCCATGAACAAAAGCCCCAGAATCCCCAGGAGGAAAAGGCTGATGACCATGGTCTTGAGCAGAACAAACATAGGATCCCTGGGAAGACCGTCGGAGAAAAATATCAAGACTATGGCGGCGATGGTGATGGTCTGGCCCAGCCCCATCACCCGGAACGCGAAGAGAGAGGAGAGGGCGTGGGAGGAGTTTTTGATATACCGGGACAGGCCCACCACCCGCACCATGTCCGCCCCCATGCCGGAGGGGATGGCCAGCCCGATGAAGTCCGAGGCCAGGGTGACCCGCAACGTGTCCCTGTACGGGATGATATATCCCCCCGCCGCCAGCATCCGGCCCCAGGCGAAGGCGGTCACCGCCTGGTCCACGAATATCATGAGGAACGCCAGGGCCACCAGCGGGATCGAGGCGCCGGACATCAGCTTGACCAGCGGGCTTATATCCACCTTCATAAGGATGAGGCCCAGCAACCCGAAGGAGATGGCGAACCTGGCCCATTTGGGGAGGCCTCCTGCTTTCTTGGTTTCTTCTTTTTCGCTCATGGGTGGAGTGTCAGACAAAAGCCGGGCTCACGCCGTTTTCTTGCGCAGGAAGGTTATCCTGTATCCAGGCTCCAGCGTTTCATCCAGAGGCTGGAACAGGGGATCGGCGATGAAGAGATCGTGGATGGTTCTGGCGCCGAAGCTTTTCAGGTCCACCCCCGACTCGTCGTCCGCCCTGGCGCGGGCATGGGCCAGCAGCAGGGCCCCGCCCGGCTTTAGCAGGTTTTTTATTTTTTCGATGGCCTCGGGCAGCTGGTCCAGCCCCATGTAGTACAGGACTTCCGAGGCGGCCACCAGATCGAATGGCTCCTCGAAACTATCCGTCAATATATCCATCCGCTCCACCCGCACGTTGGGCAGGCCAGCGAGCCTGGCGCGGGCGCGGGAGACCGCCGTGTCTGATATATCCACACCCAGCACCGCTTTTGCCAGGGGGGCCAGCCTTTCTGTCAGCAATCCCTCGCCACAGCCGATCTCCAGCACCGACCCGAAGGGGCCGTGGGGAGTGGCCAGGGCGGCGGTCTTGTCCAGTTTGGTTATCTCATAATCCTGGGTGCGCAGTCCGTATGGATCCTCCCTCCGGTATTTCCAGTTGAAATACAGCCGGACCGCCAGGCGGTTGTGGGTGATCATTTTCTTGACGAACGGTATATTGACCAGGGAGTGGATAAATCCGAACAAGCAGGCGCCTCCATCCGCAATTGAATATCATAAAAAAAAGGGCCCACACTCCGCCCTTGGAGCGCGAGGCTTTAAACATGATATCACCCATTAAGGCGATGGAGGAGAAATGATGGCCGCAAACCGCCGGGAAGGGAAAATGGCCCCCGCATTGGGCGCCGGACAGCCCGCCTACTGGAATACGGTAAGCTTGATATCCGACACCAGGCCATTATATCCGGGATATGAGCCCTGGTATGCGTTTTGCCCCAGGCCTATGTAATCCAGCGAGTAATAGTGGCCCAACATCTGGTTCCAAACCCTGATGCTCGGGAAGGAGGGGTCGGACGGTTTGGTGATGTCGCAGATGATATAGCTATCGTCGATATTCCATTGGCAGTCCCATTGCCACACCGAATTTTCGTCATTGTACTGCACATCATCGGTGATGAACGCCTGTTCGCAGAAAGCCTTGGGGGCGCAGGTTCCATCGAACCGCTGGACGATGAGCCGGGACTGGATTCGCTCGGTACCCAGGCTGTAGGACATCCATTGCCAGTTGACTTCCCGCCCGTCCTCCCCTTTGGCCCGGAAGAACGCCCCAAAGTTTTCCTGCTGGCTGATCTTGCTGTTGTGCAAATCCGTATATCGGAACGAGAGTTTGGCGCGGTCCATGTTCCTGTCGCCCAGCGCCTGGCCGGTGACGGGATCCACAGTCTCGGGAGTTATATAGATATTGTTGGTCGCCTCGCATTGAAAAAAGGTCCAGGCTGGGGAGTATCGGCGCATGTCCTGCTCGGGGCCGCATGGGGTGGAGCTGGCGACGGGCCCAGGCTCCGGGCTGGTGGAGCCACCCCCGGAACAGGCGGATATGACAACGGCCATCAGAAGAGAGGTGAACAGGAAAAGTCGTTTATTATATTTCTTCTTTTTCATCCCACAATCCAAAACGCAGGTTGTTATAACATCCCCGAAGCCTTAGTGCAGATTATAAATTAATTTATATCTTTTTCTCCATAAAAGTGTAACGAGGCGCCAGGAGGAAGGCGCGGCCCATGGCGCAAGATCTGGCGGTCATGCAATCCCGCCCCCCGACAGGAGGCGAAGCGGATCCGCTCCGGCAGGTTACTGAAATATGGTCATCTTGAAATCGGAGACCTGGGCCGGGAAGCCGGGGTATGGCCCATCAAAGGCTTTTTTGCCCACGCCCGCGTAATCCAGGGAGACGAATATGCCTTTCATGACGGTCCAATATTCCACGGTCTGGCCCGAAGCCAGCTTGTTGGCCGAGCACCATATTTTTCCGCTGGGCATCATTTCGCTCAGGCTCCATGCGCAATCGAAACGAATCTCCTCTTTGTCGTTGTCGAATTGCAGCTCATAGGTGGAGTAGTTTTCCTCGCAATATGGATGGCAGCTGCCATCGAACCTTTGAAGTATAAGCCGGGTGCTTATGACGTTATTCTCCACGTTATGCGCGATGAAATGCCAGTTGGCCTCTCCCATTCCCAATCCTGTGGCCTTGAACATTATCCCGTAGTTGGGGTCGGCGGAGATCAGATCGTTGTTGAGGCCATGATACTTCACCGATAGCATTCCCCAGCTCACCTCCCGGACACCCAGCGGCGCATCCCCGGCGCCGAGGGTGGCGTAATCCACCCTGATGGTGTCTGTTTTCGGGCATTGGGTATACTCCCAGTCCACATAGAATCCCGCCATTTCCTGGGCGGGGCCGCATTCCGTGATTATGGGGGTGGAGCCTCCATCGGAGGAGCCGGACCCGGAACAGGCTCCCAGCCCCATGGCGCAGGCCAGGAATACGAGTCTCATTGAATACAGGAGTCGGGTTCTGGTGTTCATGATTTGGCGCGGGCCGGTTTCAAGTCCCATTTTATGTTCTCCTTGCCTTATTTAATCCGCGCCATGGGCAGGCGCAGCCTGGGGGATGGGGGCCCCCTCCTGCCGTGGCCTTGGAGGGGAAACTGTGTTCAAAAAAATGGGCCCAAGGTTCCATGATGGAGCCTGGGCCCACGACAGACATCAGTAATCAGGTTACTGGAGTATGGTGACCTTGAAATCAGAAACCGGCCCGGGGAATCCGTGGTATGGCCCGTCGAAGGCTTTTTTGCCCACGCCCGCGTAATCCAGAGATGTGTATCGGCCCTTCATTATATTCCAGAAGTTATGGACCTCGCCTGATGTCAGTTTCGTGATGTCGCACCAGACTTTTCCATCCTCCAGCTCATTAAAGTTCCAGGCGCAGTTTATCTGGACTTCTTCCTGCTCATCCAGAAACTGCATGTCCTTGTGGTAGTCCGCCTGTTCGCAGAACGGTTTGCACTGTCCGTCGAACCGCTGGATTATCAGCTTGGAGTAAAGCTCGTCCACTCCGTTGTTATGCGCCCATATCTGCCAGTTGGCTTCGCCGAAGACGTTTTGCTTAAGTTCCCCGTTCCAGAATTCATATCCCCAGGCCTTGAACATAACACCGAAATTCTCCCCTTCAAGGAATTTGCCGTTATGCAATCCGTAATACTTCACGGCAAGCATCCCCCAGCTTACTTCCCTGTCCGCCAAGGGGACTCCATTGGCGTCCACGGTGCTCTGGTCCACCCACATGGTATCCGCCTGGGGGCACTGGGTATATTCCCATGCGGTGGTGAAGCCCGCCATTTCGTGGGTGGGGCCGCAATTTGAAGTCTGGGCCGGAGGTTCATTATCGGTCTTCCCACCACCATCACCGCAAGAGATAATAAACAATGCGCAAAGGGCAAGGACAAATGTCCTGATTTTTGAATTGGGGAACACACCGATATTATTCATAACTCACCTAAACTCACCTAATTTTAAATTTCTTGAATCTATCCATCGTAAGATCAGATTGAGCCGATTTGTAACGACGGATGTTGATAAATCTGGACGTATCAATACATGTTAGCCCCAGAATCGGGCTATGTCAACCGAATCCGGGGTAAAACCGGGGCTTTTGGCCGCAAATTGCCCGCGATTTCGCCGTCCTGGAGGGCTCGGGCCAAATGGGCTGTTTGCGCCGCTTGACGGGCGGATTTGCCCGTGATACCGTCTTAAGGTTATCGTGGACTTCCTTTAATTTTTTGCAGACCATTATAGAAAGCTATTTTAAATGACTTCTTTGAGGTATTTTTCTGCGGCTCTGGCCGCTGCGGCCATCATCCTGGGCGTCTCTTCACCGGCCAGCGCCATGACCAACTTTTCCAGAAAATACTCCGTGCCCTGCGCCACATGCCACAGCTCCTGGCCCAAACTCAACGACGTGGGGGTTCAGTTCAAGCTCAACGGATATCAGTTGCCGGACAGCCAGGATGGGGGCCAGGCCTCTAAAGTCCCATTGACCGAAAGCCTGTTTCTGGATGTCAGCCCGGCCAATCCTCCGGTTTCCATCATTATGTATGGCGGGGCCACCCTGATACAGCCGGACAACGGATACAAAGGCAAGCAGGAGGGAAAGTTCTTCTGTTGCGTGGACGGCAATGATGTGAACCTGGAAGTCGCCGGTTCGGCCGCGCCAAATATCGCCTATCGCATTTCCCTGCCATGGGGAAAGGAAAATATAAGCCAGGGTTATCTGCGGTTCACCAATCTGTTTTCCCCCGGCTTTCTGGGGGTGGATCTGGGCCTGATGAACGTGATAGACAATGACGTGGTGAGCGACAAGGACAGCTGGTTCGCCGTGCCCCTGCCTGCCTATTGGGGTTCGGCCTACCATCCAGGCTCCGCTCCCATCGGTTTGGGCGCCCATATATCCGACACAGGCGGCAGGATTTATGGCAGGCCAAACTATGGTATGTTCACCTACGAGGTGGGCTCCTTCACCGGCGCGGGAATCACTGGCCGACAGGAGGATGACAACGCCCAGGCGTATACAATCATGGGCCGGGTGGATGGGGAGAACATCTCTTTCTCCCTGCGCCACTGGGGGAACAAATCAGCCTGGCGGAACCGGGAAGCCAACCTTCCCTCCGGGGAGAAGCTGACCTTCGTGGCCGACTCTTCCGTGCTGGATGAGAAAACTGACCAGCTGATTCTCGGCGTCCGATACTCCGATCCCAAATTCGTGGTGGATCTGGTGGCGGACAGGACCACATACAGCCTGGTGCAGCCCAGGAACATCATGGACGGGGAAACGGTGATCCACTCGCTGGAGGTCAGCCCCCAGAACCGTTCCGCCTTCAGCCTGGGCTTGACATACATATTCAACCAGTGGATGGAGGGAGGGATCGCCGCCAGCGTGATCAACATGGAAA
>JAOUPQ010000114.1 GCA_029879765.1 Nitrospinota bacterium
TGGATGAAGTGAAAAATGATGGATTTATATATTTTTACTCATAGAAGCGAATATGTGAATAAGGACCAGCTTGTCGCTTCCAATAATGGGAGAGAAGCTCTTCTTGATTTCGGACAGGCTCATTATTTCTTTATAGTGAGCTATCCTGATAGCAAGCACTCCTGTCAGACATATCAATACATGAGGAGGAGCGCCTGAAATAATAAAGTGCCTTGTTCAGAGATCGAGGAATTTTCTGGAGGGTCTGGAATCAGGAGATGAGCAAACGCTCAAGGAATAATTTGCGAAAGGTTGTGGGCATTGCCAGATAATGCAATCCACCATAGCACTCAATATTTGACAATTCGGGCATAACTTATTATAATGGAGTGAGTTGGCAGCAATCCCTTAGGAATTGGTTGAACATTCATGTCACCTGAAGCGCTTGGTTCGCCTGACGAAAAAAGCCAAAAGCCCGCCCGAACCTCCAAAGGCGGTGGAGCCAAGGGGAAGGTCTTGCCTGGGGGACGACCAAAAAAACCAAAAAAAGGGAAACCCTCCTCCGTCATCGCCATAGCGGGCGCCACTGGCGGATGCGGCAAATCATTGGTGGCGATCAACCTGGCCGCCACCCTTTCCGCCATGGGCCATTCGGTGATACTGGCGGATCTGGCGAGAGGCGCAAGACGGATCCATAGCATTCTGGGAATGGAACCCCCTTCCATCACTCTGGAAGATCATATCTCCGGAGTGGCCAAAGATTTATCAAAGATCGTAGTCCCCACCCCCTTTGGCGGCGTCATGCTGGCGGATGGAGGGGCGGAGTATCCCTCCGGTCCGGACAAAAGAATCAAACCCCGGAAAAAGCTTGCCGACAGTCTGGCCGCTCTTGGGGCGGATTTTGTGATCATGGATCTGGGGATGCTGGACAACCCTCATTCCGTGGAGTACTTTCTGCATTCCAACTCCCCCCTGATGGTGGTGGAGCCCTCCGCCGGGGCGGTGTCTTCGGCAAAACGCATATTCTACAAACTGGCGCTGCGTCTTGCGCACAACTCCTTCAGCCGCACCGCAAAAGTGAAAAAGGTTCTCAAGCGCATCGAGACCGCGGGATTGACGGAGGGGATGGGGGTGTTCGCCGAGCTGCACACGGCGCTTGTGGGGGACAAGAAGCTCATCACCAAGCTGGAGAAGGTCATGGCCCCGCCACTGACCCATATCCTCCTGAACAAAGCCAGATTCTACGCCGATCTGGACACCGGCCCTGCCCTCCGCTCCGCCCTGGAGGACACCACGGGGCTGCCCATATCCTACCTGGGCTTTGTTCCGGAGCATGGGGCCTTGCGCTCCCCCCAGATGGAAACGACACCCCTTATTTACTCCCAGCCAGACTCCAACGCCCAGGCCGCTTTCACATCCGCCGCATGCGCCCTGTCGGGGACGCCGGATGATGAACTGACCAAAGAAGCCCTAAAACAGGCCAAAGCGTCCCTTTCCGACGACAAGTTGCGCGCCATGGACGCCATAAAATCGGAGATCAACGAGCTCAAGACGCAGACGCAAGCGAAGTTCGAGACATCCCTGGAGCAGACCCGCGCCCAAAGGATGGATCAGATAGAAAAAGAGATTCTGGCCATCCGCCGGGAAAAAGAACAGACCACCCAGGCCAAGCTTAAAGCGTGGTTCGACCAGGAGAAAAGGAAAGTCGACGCCGAGATCGAGACGTACAGTAAATCTGCCTGGGAAAGGGCGGACGCCCAGGCGCGGGAGTTTGAGAGAGCCAGCCTGCAAAGGACCGAAGATTCACTGAAGAATATCGAGAAGGTTCGCACCGAACGGCTGGAGACTGAGCTTAAAAACGCCCGGGAAGCCCAGGCGCGGCTGTTGACCACCGAGATGGAAGCGGAGCGCCGCCGACGGTTCAACGAACTGGAACAGCTGGCGGTGGAGAACAGGGAGAGGCTGCGCAAAAGACTGGAGGACGAACGGGACGCCACCATGGCCAGGTTCGAACAGGAACTGCTGGAGGCCCAGGAAATCCGTCGAAACGAAATCCGGGCCGGGGCCGCCGGTGAGGTGGAAAAAGTCCGCGAGATGGTGTGGAACGACCTGGAGTTGGACAGGAAAAAGCGGATAGAGAGCATCGAAGCGGAGCTGGATTTGTTCCGTCGCGGCAAGATGGACGAAGTTTATGTGGAGATGGAGGAGTACCGCTCCAAAAAGAAGGTGGATACGGTCCAGGAGACCGACGCCCTGCGAGCCTCGCTGATCCATGGCGCATGGCGCGATGTGATGCTCTTCTCCTCGGCTTTCGACGAGGAATCGGAGCGCTCCATGAAGCGGCTGGCCGAAGCGCAACGGGCCCTGGCCCAGCTGGAACGGGACTCTATTTTGCAAAAGGCGGTGCAGGACGCCGAATCTTTGTACAACGACAGGTTGCTGGAGCTGACAAAGCAGCTTGCCACCAAAGAGAAATCCGCCATGGAGGCCATCGCCGGAAGGGTGGCCAAGGAGGAGGCTCGGGTGCTGGCGGAGTCTGCCCAAAAGCTGCGCGAGGAATCCGCCAGGAAACGGGAGCTTGTTAAAAAGGCGCTGGTGGAGTTCAAGAACAGGGCAAAGGCCAGGATCGAGACGGAGCGCGACAGGATGGCTGTCATGGCCGAAAAGGAGATCCTGGAGATGCGCCGGGCAAACATGGAATCCGCCAAGGTGGAAGCCTCCAATCATTTCGCCAAGCTGAAGGCGGTGATGGAGAAAAAGATCCAGAGCGAGGAAAAGAGGCTGCGGGCGGAACTGGATGCGGAGATAGAGAAGCGAAAAAGCGAGAGGCTGGATGTGCTGGCCCGAACCCTGGAGGTGGAAGAGGCGGAGCATCAGCAGAAACTGGAGCTGGAAATTTCCTTGTCTCGCAAGCGGATGACCGAGGCGCTGTCCGGGGAGATGGAGCAGATGCGCCATACCTGGTTCGAGAAGCTTAAGGCGGATACTGACGCTCTGAAGGCGGACATGCTCAACGCCATGGCCAAAGAGGTGGCGGAGGAGAAATCGGACCGCCTTCGAAGAATGGACCTGGCGGTGCGCAACGAAGAGAAGACCTTGCGCAACAAATTCATCGAGCGTATATCGGAGGAGGAGAGGCTGGCCCGGAAGGCGCTGCGAGAGCAGGTGGAGGCGGAGCGAAAATCGCTGCGGGCCCAGATGAAGTCCACCCTTACCCCCAGGCTGGCGAAGCTGGAGCAGGAGGTGATGGCGCAGATAGAGGACAAAAGGGCCACTGGGCTGGCGAAGTTGAAAAACGAAATCGCCCAGATGCGCGAGGAGGCCAGGGAAAATATCCGGACCTGGGACAGGGAAACCAAAAAAAGACGCCAGCAAACCATCGAGGAGCGCTTTTCTAAGGAGGAGAAGGACCGGGCCGCGAAGGTGGACGCGATAATCAACGAACACAAGAAACGAATGAAACGCCGGTTTAACGCCGCCATCGGCAGGGAAAAAAGCCGGTTGGCCAAGGATCTGCGGGAGGCCCTGGAAAGAAGAAAGGCGGATCTGGCGGCCAAACTTCGGGAGAGGGCTCTGCTGGAACGAGAGCGCCTGGCCATGGCGATAAGGAAGGATGTGGAGAGCCGCAGGAGCGAGAAGTTGGCGGAAATCGAAGCCCACGCCTCCGAGCGCCAGGCGATAATGCGAATCGAAATGGAGACGTTGATCGAGCGGGAGCGGGCGGAGAGGATGCGCCAGGCGGCGCTGGACGCGTCGGAAAAAAGAAGCCAGTTTATAAAGGAACTGGACGCGGAAAGAGAAAAGGAGGAAGCCGCCCTTGCCGCCATCATGAAGGAGCGAAAGGAGAAGCTGGAGTCCCATGCCATCGAGGAGGCGCGTTTCAAGGCGTCCCAGATGGAAAGCGAACTTATGGAGCGCATGGAGGAGGAGCTTACCGAGGCGAGGGAAAAGGCGCTGCGCCATCTGGACAAGGAGCTTGCCGAAAAGCGCGAAAGGCTGATGGAGAGCGCCAGAGCGGAGGCCAGCCTGTATTCCATGACAGAGCGCAATAAGCTGCGCGAAGAGATTGAGCAGGCCCGGGAGCTGGAACTGGCCAGCCTGAAGGATCAGGTGGAGGAGGAGATATCGGAAAGGCGCTCCAAACAGACGGCGCAGATGGACCTGAATTTTTCCCAGAACCTGTCCCGCGCCGAGGAGCGGCTTAAAGCGGAGCTGGACGGGCGGATGGCGGCCCTGGAGCGGGAGATGGCTGTGGAGAGACAAAAACGCAGGGACATGCTCAATGTGGAAATAAAAACCGAAGAACACGCTCTGCGCCAGGAGTTGATCTCCGACATCATGATGAAGCGTGCGGAGCTGGAAAAATCGCTGAACGAAGAGAAACAGGCCTACCTAAGAAGGTTCCGGAACGAACTGCTGAAAAGCTCCCCCATCAACCGCGAGCTTCTTGAAGAAGAGATACGCAAGCTGGAGAAGAACTGGCCGCTCAACTAGAAGGATGTTTGGCGGGCATGGATGTTCTCTTATTGGCTCTTGCCGCTTTCTCCATGTTTTCCTTAATCCGCTCAAAGAATGAGATTACCATAAGGCATGTGAATACATACCAGAACAACATGGTATTGAAGCCTGAATTTGTCCATGTAATAAACAGAATCAACCAGCTCATGGCGCCTTTTATCACCACATGGTAAACTACGTATAACAGCGCCCCCACCCCAATCAGGCCATAATCGTAAGCGAATCCCCAACCTCCAATATTGATGTAATGAAACCCCGCCTGCCAGGTGCCGACGACTTTTCCATACTCCTCGCCAAACATTGAAGAGGCGTACCCAGCTCCGGAGCCAAATATGATCTGCCAAATCGATCTCTCTTCAGTAATGGAAAAAATATCTAAAGCTATTTCCAGGCGAATCCATGTACCTTTTTCAAATTCAAAAAATCCATGCATACCTTCCGACCACAGGCTATAGAAGAATTCGAAAAGCCTGGCGCCGGCCATGGTGCGCTGCAAAAGCAGCATGATGATCGGAGCGCTCAGGACCAATATCACGATCAGACCGATGATATATGTTGTGGACCCTTTATATTTCTGTCGGCTGCGCTTGCGTGCCGTATATACTTCTTCGACTATAAACAGAGATAGAAGCAGGTACCCGTAGATAGACTGAAACACAAGAATCATAAAAATGGAGGCGAGCATGAGATGAACGCTTCTTTTTTGATCAAGCACCAGGGTCATCCTGTTGTACAAAACATAGGTGACAGCTATTACTATCGCCGCATAGGACGGCTCGCTGGCGAATCCACGCAATCTTATTTTATCATATCTGGGATCAACATTATAACCGTCTAGAATGCCAAATAAATCCAGGTTTACTCCAAGATACAGATGGATGAGGGTAACGATCACATTCACCAGATATAGATATATAACCACCCGGGAGATTATATTAAAATCCCTGGGAGTCATAATTCTTATCATGTTCAGGGCAATGAAGAAATAAAATATAAACATCAGGGAGTATATGATCGTTGTAGTACGCACCATCCCCAGGCTGGCAAAATAATTTATCGCAATCAACAGCGTCAGCAGGAAGGGATATAAATACCTGATCCCTGTTTTACTGTATATCCTTAGCAGCAACACCGGAAATAGAAACAGCAGAGAAAGATAGAATAATGTAATGGGAAGGTTAACCTGCCCCTTCATCCGAAAAATATACAGATTCGTCAGCGAAAGGGATATGAACAGCAAATATATAGCCTTGTTGTGTTTCCATGTGCTTTCGGATATCCAGTGTTCACTTGGAGCGGTTTTGGAACTGATTGGCGGTGTGGCCTGTGTGGACAATTGCTTATCCATATGTTCTTGCATTCCTCACAATAGACCAGTTACCCCGCCGAGACTCATGGCTAGCATGAATCCGAGCCATCATACTTCCCATTATTATACTATTGGACCTACGATAAATTCTCCAGTCAAGACCTTTCATATTCCGGTTTCAGATTGAGTTTATGAAACAAACAGCGGGCACGAACAATATATATCCACCTTGCGCACAATATTTACAAACATAGTTATCCACTTTAGACGCTCTGTATTGTTCTGACTTCTTGGAGGACACATCAAACAAAAACATAAATTTCTTTTTATAATGCCTTGATGATATCCTATTTTTTATCATTTCATTTGTAAACATTAGTTTAGAGATCCAGACGTGGACACGCGAATAAACAAGATTGCGGCTTTGGCGAATTTATCCGCATACGATGAAGATGGCTCCAGCAGCTATATCGATGGCGCGCCACATATCAAGCACAGATCATTACGAATCCTATATGGCCAGCTGGTCATCCAGGTATTCGACAGAGCGCGAAAATATAACAAGATCCCCGTTGTACTTGATCTTGGCGCCGGCGAGGGATCTGTCACCCTGCCTTTTCTTGAACTTGGAGCAAAAGTGGTGGCTGTGGACAGTTCCGCAAGTCAACTAAAGACATTACAAAGCAAATGTGAACGTTTTGGGGACATGCTGGAGATAAGATGTGAAGATGTTCATGAAATCCTGAAAAACAAACAGGTGAAATACGATATTGTTGTCGCCAATTCTTTTCTACATCATGTGCCCGATTACCTGACGATGATAAAAGAAGCCACAACCATCCTCAATCCGCATGGTCAGTTTTTCTCCTTTCAAGACCCACTTCGCTATGATTCTCTTGGGAAATTCACGATGCTCTTCTCCACCCTGGTTTACTTTTGGTGGCGAGGCTTTCGAGGAGATCTTATCGGAGGAGTAAAGCGGAGGATAAGGCGCGCGCGCGGTATTTATCTGGAGGGTTCAGTCCACGACAACGCCGAATACCATGTAACGAGAAACGGAGTCGACCAGGTGGCTATCTGCAGGTTGCTCGATGAATCCGGCTTCGATTGTGAAATCTTGCCATATTTCAGCGCGCACTCCTACATCTTCCAACCTATTGGCGCCGCGCTGAACCTGAAAAACACTTTTGGGGTCATAGCGCAAGACAGGGCCAATCGGCAGGAATGAGGAAAATCTGGATATCAATAGAAGCATGACTAAAGTCAACTATTTCATCGCAGGCGCTCCAAAATGCGGCACCACATCCATGTACCACTACATGAAAGATCATCCTGACATCTTCATGTGCCCTATCAAGGAACCTCATTATTTCGTAAGAGGGTTGATGAACCTCCGTGGCATGATCACCTCTGAAACGGAATACAAAGAGCTGTTCAAGAGCGCGCCCCCCTCCACACCCGTCATCGGCGAGGCAACAGCCATGTATCTATATTTTCCGGAGGCCTTACGGAGGATCTATGAGTATAATCCCGAGGCGCGCATCATGATCCTGCTGCGCAATCCTGTGGACATGCTTCTTTCCCGCTTCCATACTCTGCGGTATACATTTTTTGAAGACGCGGCTGATTTCCAGACAGCGTGGAATCTTCAGGAGGCGCGGGAGAGGGGCGATGCGATTCCACCAGGATGCCTGGATCCGGATACTTTGCGATACCGCAAACATGGCATGCTGGGCGACCAGATTGAAATCCTGGAGTCTATCTTCCCCAGGGAACAGATTATCTATATCCTTTCCGATGACATGAAAAGGGACATGCAGGGAGTGTACAAGCGGTCTTTGGAATTCCTGAACCTGCCCTATGATGGTCGTACGGATTTTCCCCTGTCCAACGAGAGAAAGAATTGGAATAACGAGTCCCTGGGGCGGGTGTTCAGTTATTTCGAGCAAGCATTCCCTTTGGTTGTAGCCAGGATCAAAAACACATTGCCCGCTTCTCTTTTTGCCTCGATAAAGGGAATGATAGTCAAAAGACAGAACAACGCCCCTATTCCTGAAGAATTCCGTCGTGAGCTTGTGGAGGTGTTCAGCAGCCAGGTGGAAAAACTGGAAAGAATCACTGGCAGGGATCTATCTGACTGGAAGAAATAATGAAGAGCCAAACACGCTCCGCTGATTTTACCGAGCGATTAATTCCCGTCTGATTCTCCTGGCTTGAAAATATAGTTATACACATACCCCTTGTTTCCATCATTCTCCAGGTTTTGATCCAGAAAATCCGCAATGGAATCCAGGTCCATCCTTCTGGTCTTCTTTGCATCCTTATCGTATATCCAGCATTGATATTTTTTTTTGCCCAAAAGAGCGAAGACCTCCATCACTGAGGCCTGGTCATGCTTTCGCTCTATTTCCACAAGAAGAACCGGCCTTTCTTTATCCAACAACTCATGAGCGCCGTTGAGTACGGCCAACTCGTGCCCCTCCACATCAATTTTTATGAACCCAATATTTGAAAAACCAAAGGAGTCCAACGTGGCTGTGGTGACCTGGTATTCCTTATACTCCTCAAATTCCTTTGATTCTGTTTCAAAGCTTCCCAGCTTCCCCCTTCCGTGGATAAGCTTTCCACTAACCAAGGGCGCCGTCAGGGAAACCTTGGCCTCTCTGTCACTAAGCGCCACATCATGCACTGTCACCCTGACGCCAGCCATAGCTGGAGCCAGATAGCGGCGCACATCAGGATTCGGCTCGAACGCGTGGGTATGGACACACAGGCGGGAGAGAAAATAGGTATAAACTCCCTGATTGGCCCCTATATCAATGGCCATTTTACCAGGATCGACAAGATGATTCAGCAACTTGAGTTCAGGTTCACCGGTATAATATTGTTTCCAAGCCGCTAAAGCCAAATACGCTTTGGGGGACAGGACACTCCGGGCGATCCTTTTTACCCAATTCGGATATCCATATTCAAACATCTTCTCACCTTCCGATCCTTTTCAACTATTTTTGACTATGGCTTTCATTTCCAAGCTGGCGCCCGACAGACCACGCCAATATTTCAGCAAGCTTCAATTTATCACAACTTCCAATCATTTTTCCGTATATCGATAATTGACCTGTCTGCGGACACATAGTGTCCTACGATGCTGCGCATCTTAGACGCCACAGAATCTCCACCTGCTCTTAGGCATTGATCTCTATGCGCAAAGCGATAATGGCGCCCAACTTGTAAAGAGATATGGGTAATGGCGCAAAAGGCCACAAATTTTAAATATGAATTTTTTTGTCAGATTAAGGAGATTAAAAATGAAAAATTTAATCCACAACACAACGTCCATCATAGCCTTGGCCCTTATCCTTTCTTCTGGCTTCGCCTTCGCCCAGGATCAGGTGGAGCAGTC
>JAOUPQ010000361.1 GCA_029879765.1 Nitrospinota bacterium
GGGGAAAAGCGCCAGCTCCAGCCCGCGCATGAACAGGAACAACCCGGCGATCACCAGGGCGATTCCCGCCAGCATCCGGGGAGTGTTGGGAAAGCTTTCGCCGATGACCACCAACTGGAAGAAGAAGATGACCACAAGCAGGGGCGCCACGTCCATGACGGAGCGGAAGAGAAGCTGGAGGATATATTTCATATGCTTCCTGAGCGCGCGACGCCGGTTTATCTTCTGGCCATCCTGATGGCGACCATCCTGATGGCGACCATCCTGATGGGGACCATCCTGATGGGGACCATCCACACCAGTTTATTACTCGACACCTGAAAACAGAAGAAGGATTTTAAACAAAGATCCAGCCCGGCAGTTCTCCCACAAAATGGGACCAAGGATAACAGAAGCCAACTTGCACGAGAACCGTTTCGAAAGGATGGGGAAAGTGGAGTGCTTCGTGGAAGTGAAGCTGTGATGAAAAACAGAGATGGCATAAGTAGTTTTTACCGACAGTCCTCCCGCGGCCATCAATTAAATGGTGGGCGAAGAGGGGATCGAACCCCCGACATCCAGCTTGCAAGGCGTTTGTGGGCCATTCATAACTATTTTTTCAACCCATAGATTCGGGGGCGGTTAAGGCGAGAACCAGTTGAATCAATGGATGTTTGTGGTGAATGCTAACTCCACTGGATTTCACCGGATTTCATGGAACTTTTCGAAAACTGTTTGCACAACCATTGGCACGCAAAGTGTTTTTGCATTTGAACCAATAAATTATCGGGTGTCTATTGAGCTATAACGCAGCGCCGACTCCCACACATTTCCAGCTAAAAAGTATTATCACCAACTATGCAACCTTCCCCATCTTCCGAATCTACAGTCCTCCTCCCACAGTAGAGGTTTCCATTTTCATCAGGAGAAACATCGCAGGATGAAACACATGAATTGCGAAACCTTTCCCTGGCTCGATGCAAACGCACCTTCACTGAATTTTCGCTGATATTTTCAGAAGCTGCGATTTCCTTTACCCCTTTCCCTTCCATGTAATGGAAAATCAATATCCGTTTGTACGACCAGGGCAGGATGTGGATCTCATTTCTCACGCACTCCCCTGTTTCTTTAGATTCCAGCTGACCTAGGATTCCATGAGAATCTGGTGATCTGATGTCTTTATCTTCACTGGCCGGTTGAGGACGAACTGACTTGGATCTGAAATAATCTTTCACCACATTAGACGCTATCTGGAATATCCATGAGGCCAGAGCGGAGTCTCCCCTGAAACCATTCCAGCCCCGGGAAACCCGTATTAAGGTTTCCTGCGTCAGGTCATCCACTTCATGCGCCTCCCAGGTGATTTGTGATATGAAAGCCGTCACCCGGGGCTTGAACGAGACAAGAGTCTCGTCAAGACTGTGTTCTAAAAACTGTTTGCTCATTTCCACTTGGGCCCCTTGTGATGGCGCAACATCCATTGCCCTCGATTTCACCAACCGCATGCCACTGTCCGCCTTGTTTTGATTTAGGGCTCATGTTGCGGAGCGCAAGATCCGGCTCGGCTTTAACCTGCGCCACATAAATCCAGTGGTCATCCATGTCTCTCGCCTATTAATTTAATATAAGGCGAAAAGCCATACAACCGCGAGACCCAGCCATCGCCAGTGTTCAGCGTTCGACGCCCTTTATTGCTCCACCCACTCCATTTTCCGAATCACAAATATTCACGAGCATCCCCCGGCGGGTTGCTTGGATTCATTGGCTCCATCTTTGTCAGCCTTTTCATCTGCATCGTGTGGCGCGCAGCAAAAGCCGCTCATCAATTCCATCATTTTGTCCGGATCGCATCCACTTTGCTTGCCCGAAAAAAAGGCCTGCATCATTTTCATCGGGCTCATTTCACTGCTCCCAGGGCAGCATTTCTCCCTTTTCATTTTATCTCTCCTTTGGATTGTCTTTTTATTCTCACCCGTAAGACGTATGGGCAGCAAAAAGGTTACACTTTCCAATCCAGATTATTCCCGCGTCTGGCATGGGCCTGGACAGTGGACATCTTTTGGCGGTCGGCGCACACAATAGAAGGAGAGAAGACACAATCGGCAACTTCCGGGAAAGTATAAATTGGATATCTTGAACCATGCATATGATTTGCATGCGGCTTGTTGTCTTGCCTAACTGCGGGATAAAAGCCAATTTGCCCGTAAACGTTCCGCCAACCCATTGAATAAATGGTGGGCGAAGAGGGGATCGAACCCCCGACATCCAGCTTGTAAGGCTGGCGCTCTCCCAGCTGAGCTATTCGCCCGATAATGACCAACGAAGGCGATCCTGCGCCAGCTCCGGCAGGGGTGGGTTGTCCATCCATA
>JAOUPQ010000362.1 GCA_029879765.1 Nitrospinota bacterium
ACCTCCGAGCTGTCCCGCAACCACTTCACATTGGTAGACACCGCCGCCGAGGCTTCCGCCGCCGCTTTCTACCTGTCCCAGACCAGCGGAAATTTCAACGCCACTTCCGGGCTCTCCGTCTACCACACTTCCGCCCCCACCACCCCGGCGGCTTACAACCAGTACGGCGCCTTTTATCAGATGCAGTCACAATCCGGCGGCACTGTCAACAACACCGGCGCCCTGTACGGGTTCCGCTCCAACGTCTACCACCAGGCGGACTCCAACCTCTCCTCCGCTTATGCCCTTTATCTGAATTTCGGGACATACGACGGCGGAGCGGATTCCACCGGAACGCTGGACAACCTGTACGGCATCTTCATGAACGCCCAGAAAACCGCCTCATCCACCATCACCACCGCGCACGGAATCAGGATGATGGGGTTGGCCGCCACCACGGTCTATGGCCTCCGTGTCGGCTCCACCACCTGCACCACCTGCTGGGACATCTATGCGGAAAACGCCAACGCGAAAAACTGGTTCGCTGGATATGTGGGGATAGGCACAGCGCCGGGCGCGGTCTTGCATCCCCTGGAGGTAAGAAAGGATGGCGCGGGGTACCAGACAGTATTGGCCCTGGAAAACCTGCAGACGGCCGCAGCGGATGTTGGGCCTCTGGTCATGTTTGAAGGAGGATCGAATATAGACATGGGATCGATCCAGACAGGCTGGAATGGCGCCGCCACCACCGACGCTTATATTGCTATCAGCACCCGCGGCTCCGGGGCTGTGACGGAGCGGGTGCGCGTAACTTCCGATGGAAAAGTGGGAATCAACACCAACGCGCCAACGCACTCCCTGGATGTCAACGCAAACACTATCCGTGTCCGCACAGCCCGCACTCCCGCCTCCGCCTCGGAGGCGTGCAATACCGGCGAGCAGACGTGGGACTCGGGTTTTGTCTACGTTTGTGTGGCCACCAACACCTGGAAGCGCGCCGCCCTCTCCACCTGGTAAACGAAAGGAAACACCATGAAAAGAATCTCAATGCTCATCGTGGCCGTCGCTATGGTCTCCGCCCTCGCTCTCCCCGCCAGCGCCCCGGCCCAGGCGGGGCCGGACCATGACGCCATCCTGGTTGTCCTGGTCGGCATGAAGCAGGACATCAACTATATGATCGCCCTGGTCCAGCGCCACCAGGCGGGCGCCATCACCATCGGGCCGGAGATGGTCACCCTCACCACCGCCCAGCAGACCCAGCTGCTCGACCGGTACACCACGTTGAAAGCCGCCCTGGCCGCCAAATACAACCAGCTGCCGTAAAGGAGAGATCGATGTCCTATATCAACCTGACTGATCTGACAACCCGCTATGGCGCAGAAGAAATGGTGAATCTGGCCGACAGGGATGGCGACTCCATTCCCGACGAGGATGTGATCGCCGTCGCCATTGGCGACGCCGAAGCGATGATAGATTCGCATTTGGCAGGGCGATACACCCTGCCGCTGAATCCGGTTCCCGCCGTCATCGTCCGCATGACATGCGCCATAACCCGCTATCACCTGTATGACGACAAGCCCACCCAAGCCGTGACGCAGGAATATCAGGCGGCGCTTTCCGCCCTGGCCAAGATAGGCTCCGGCGAGCTTGCCCTCATCCAGGCCGCGGGCCGCGGCCAGGCGCCCGATTATCTGGCGGGGAGCCCGCAGTTTGACGATATAGGGGAGTATTAAATAATGCCCTACGATTATTTCACCGCCCAGCAGGCCATCGCCAGCCGCCTGATGGAGCAGATCCCATCGCTGCAGTCGGCCATCGGCTCCGGCCGGGGATTGGATCCGGCCATCAGAAGGCCTGCGGCGGCGGTCTTCCACGAGGGGCACGAGCCCCTGGGCAGGGGAGTGGGCCAGTCGCTCTTCCGCCAGAAATGGAAAGTCACCCTGGTGGTGGACTCGGCCAACGATCGTCATGGCTCCGTGGCCCGGGCCATGGCGGGGCCGCTGATATCCCAAATAATCACCGCCCTGGACGGCTGGATTCCCGCCGAGGGCCATTCCCCCCTGGCGGCTCTTTCCGGCGGGGCCGAGGAATATCAAGACGGCGTGGCCAGTTTTGACCTGCTCTTCGAATCCGGCATAACCATTTAACAGACATCAGGAGAGGAGAACCATGCCGAACACATTAGGAGCGCTCACCCTGCCGGACCAGATCATGTGGATCGACCGATATTCCTGGGCCCCGGCCACGGGCCAGATGGAGCGCACCATGGCAGGTGGCCTGGCGCTCTTCACCCAGTCGATGGCCAACGGCCGCCCCGTCACCCTGGAAGCCCGCGAAGGCGTGGCATGGCTTTCCCGACAGCAGGT
>JAOUPQ010000363.1 GCA_029879765.1 Nitrospinota bacterium
CACAATGGTGGAATCGTCATCGAACCGGACCCGGAAGTATCGCCGGGTGGAGGCGTCCCCCGCCATGGCGGCCACCTGCGCCACTTTTTTCCCGACGGCCCCTGTGGCAAAGAGGGCTATCTTGTCCGACGAGGAGTCAACCTTTCCTGGCAAGTTCCATTATCCTTTCGAAAGC
Organism: Nitrospinota bacterium; assembly: GCA_029879765.1. GTDB lineage: Bacteria > Nitrospinota_A > UBA7883 > UBA7883 > UBA7883 > JAOUMU01. The sequence goes on from JAOUPQ010000363.1 coordinate 176, forward strand.
CAGAGCCGTGGCGCCCATGTTGGCCTGAACCACCTTTTTTGCGGCCATCCCCGCCTCTTCTCGCTGTCGTTCATCCTCCAGCAGCGAATCGAGTTTCCGGGCGATTTCCTCTTCCGTGGTGGCGAAGAAAGCGCCGTGGGCCTCCACCAGCGCCGCCGAAGCTTCCTGGAAATTGCTCATGTCCGGCCCGAAGAGTGTGGGGACGCCCCGTCCGGCGGGCTCCAGCGGATTCTGGCCGCCGTGGCTAATCAGGCTTCCCCCCACAAAAGCCACGTCGGCTATGGCGTATATCCGGTTCAGTTCCCCGAATGTGTCCACCACCGGGACCAGGCTGTGTCCCCCCGGCTCCATGGATGGGTTGGCGCTGCGCCGGGCGATGGACATGCCATAGGGCGCCAGTGTTTTTTCTATCCATGTCAGGTCGTCGATTCTGCGCGGGGCGATCAGCAGCCGTCGCCCCGGACGCATAACCCGGGCCGCCGCCGCAATGGCCGCCTCTTCCCCCTGGTGCACACTCCCCAACAGCGCCACCAGATCTTCCCTCCCGATCCCCAAAGACCGCCGCAGCCCGTCTTTCTCCTCCCGGCTTATGGGGGCCGTGTCCTGGTCGAACTTCAGGTTTCCCGCCGCCAGCACTCTATCCGGTGTCGCTCCCATTTCCAGGAAGCGCTCCGCGTCGCGCGGGCCCTGGGCCATGAAGAGGGACACCTCGTCCAGGGATGACTTGATAAGACTTTTCACTTTCATATATCGGGAAAAGGAGCGGTCCGATATTCTCCCGTTCACCAGGGCCACGGGAGCCCCTCGCGCAGCGCAGGCATGGATGACGTTGGGCCAGAACTCCGTATCCACCAGGGCCAGCACCGCCGGGTTCACCGCCTCCACAGCGCGGTGGGCGGCGCCGGGCAGATCGAAAGGGAAATAGAACACGTTGGCCTGGGGGGCCAGATGGGCGCGGGCCACCTCCTGGCCTGTGGGAGTGGTGGTGGAGAACATGACCCGAAACTGGCTCTGCCTCTGGCACAACATCCGGGCCAGCGGCGCCGCCGCCATGGTCTCCCCCACGGAGACAGCGTGGATCCAGATAGTTTTCTTTGTCTGCCTGGGCAAAAAATATCCGAGCTTCTGGAAAAACCCCGCGCGGTACTCCGGCCGGGACACCATCTTCCATGCATACGCCGAAGCCAGCGCCGGAAGCCCCAGGTAAAGGGCTGTGTTGTATGCGATCCTGCTCATGGCGCGGTAAATGCGGCGTCCGCCCGGAGGGTGATCCTGGCCAGGGCGCGGTTCAGCTCCTCTAGCCCGGCGTCCAGTTCCGCGCGTCCTCCTCCAGCGGGGAACAGGATCGGCGCTCCATGGATCACCAAGCCTCGGGCGAAGGGTTTGGGGATAATCATCCTGTCCCAGCTTTTCAAGGTCCAGTATCTGTCGAAAGACACCGTGACAGGAATCACCGGCGCGCCGGTGAGCTTGGAGAGCATCATGGCCCCAGGCTGGGCCACCAGGGCCGGCCCGCGGGAGCCATCGGCGATGATCCCCGGCCAGCGCCCCTGGGTCACGCTTCTGGCCAGAGTCCGCAAGGCTGATCTGGAATTTTTGTATGTGGAGCCCCGGACTATGCCGAATCCAAACAGCCCCGCCACTCCCGCCACGAACTCCCCGTCTTCGCTCATGCTGGTCAGGGCGTCCATAATCCGGCTTTTGCGCCGGACCAGGCTGTAGTAGAAAGGGATGAACAGCACCCTGCCGTGCCAGCAGCAGGCGATGGCCGGTTTTCCATTGCGATCCAGCTCCTCCTCATGTTCGGCACCTTCCACCCGCAGGCGCACGGAGCCGCATAGCAGTCGAAGCAGGATATACGCCAGGGGAACCACCAGCAGGGTGAGCACGTAGTGTTTGATACCCTTCATGGCGCTATCCGGAGCAGGACGGGATGGGGCATGGCGAATCAGGGAACCAGCCGCACACAGGGGCCACCCGGTTTTTCCACATGACCGATCACCGCGCTGGCCAGGTTCCCCTCGTTATGCAAAAGATCCAAAAGCTTCCCGGCTTTCTTCTCCGGGGCGCTTATCAACAACCCGCCAGAGGTTTGCGGATCGCAGAACAGCTCGGCGTAACCGGGGGGAGTTCCTTTGTCTGCCTTGAAGATCGGCTTTATCCATTTCA
>JAOUPQ010000364.1 GCA_029879765.1 Nitrospinota bacterium
CGGAAATGGTCCGTCTGACATTTATGAATCGGGGTTCCGGGATCACGCTTCCTGTCTGCAGGCGGCTCAGGTCCAGAAGCTGCTCGATCATCTCCACCAGCCTGTTTCCATTTTCAATTGCCTTGCCGATCAACATCTTGTGTTGCGGGTTCAGTTCGCTGTCTTTGTCCGTGTACACCATGTTCATAAAACCCAGGATGGTATTGAACGGTGTCCGCAGGTCGTGGGCCACCAGGGAAACAAACTTGTCCTTCAGTCGGGTGGCCTCCACGGCCCTGTTCCTCTCCTCCAGGATTATTTCGTTGGATTTCTTCAGGTTCACATGGGTGGAGACCCGGGAGATAACTTCACGGGAGTTGAATGGCTTTGTTATATAGTCCACGGCTCCCATCTCCAGGCCCTTGACGACCTCATCCTTCTCCACGACGGCGGTGATGAAAATCACCGGAATGTGCGCGGTCAAATCATTCTCTTTGAGCATGGAGAGGGTCTGATATCCGTCAATCCCCGGCATCATTATGTCCAGCAGGATAAGGTCCGGCAGGGCTTTCCCCGCGATTTCCAGGGCCTGCTCGCCGCTCTGCGCCACGCTGACAAGAAAGCCATGCTGCCGCAGGGACGAGCCGAGAATCTGTATGTTTCGGGGTGTGTCGTCGACTATCAACACCGAGCCTTGATATTTTTTACTCTCCATCCTTCAGTTTCCTTATATGTGTCAGTATCTTGGGATACTCGTTCAGTTTCTCTGAAATACCCTCCATGTCGAAAAGGGCGGCCTTGTTCAATGTGTCATCTGCCCACCTGGCCAGCGGCGGGCAGTTGAATTGGCCACACAGCTCCTTGACATCCCTGGCAAAACTCTCGATAAAGTCCATGGTCATGGTTTCGGACAGGGCATCGAACCGGGTCCGCATCTTCCCCTCCAGCGCATTGAGCAGGGCCTGCGCGCTTCCGGGGTCGATTACGCTTTCGATCAGCTCCAATGTCCCGGCGGTTTTCGCCGGCGTGTTTTCCCTTACCTTCAGATGTCTCGCGATTTCCGCCAGCAGGTCAACGCGCTTTAACGGCTTGCGCAGGTACCCGCCGAACAGCGCCTTGTATTTTTCCTCGGCGTCCTTCATGGCCGACGCTGTGACCGCTATTATCGGCGCTTTGTTTACGCCCGATTTCCTGATCGCGTTTGCAGCCTCCTGGCCGTTCATCACGGGCATGCGCAGATCCATTATTATCAGGTCCGGGTTGTAGAGCCTGGCCAGGCTCACCGCCTCCTGCCCGTCCCGGGCCTCGTATAGATGAATTTCAGGATGGTCTGCAAGGAAGCCACGAACGAGATCGCGGTTGACCTTTACATCGTCTACCACAAGCAGGCAGGACTTCTCGAACTCCACGTTGTTATAGATGTCCGCCACGCTTTCTGCCGGTTCCGGCTCCTGGACAGAGACCACCTCCACGTCCCGCAGCGTGACCTCAAACCTGCTGCCCTGGCCCGCCTGGCTTGTCAGGCGAAGCTCACCTTTCATCATTTTCACAAGACGGTTGGTGATGGCCAGCCCCAGCCCCGCCCCGCCATACTTTCGTTGTGTCCGTCCGGACTGCTGGCTGAAAGATTCAAATATCCTCTCATGCTCCTCCGGCGGTATGCCGATTCCCGTGTCCTCCACATAAAACACCAGGTTCACCCGGTTCCCCTCCGGGCTGGTGGAGGATTTGTAGCCCACGCCAAGCTTGACATGCCCCTCGTCCGTGAATTTCACCGCGTTGCCCACCAGGTTCAGCAGAACCTGCCGAAGCCTCGCCTCATCCAGCAGCATAACCTTTGGCAGCTTCGGGTCGATCTGGCTGATGAAATCTAGCCTCTTGGCGGCCATTTTTATGGAAAACAACCTCTCCATGTCCTGAAAGATGGTATGCGGGTTGACGGGTTCATATACCAGGTTCAGCTTGCCCGCCTCCACCCGGGACAGGTCCAATATATCATCTATCAGGGACAAAAGAGACTTGCCGCTGACCGATATGGAGTGCAGATACTCTTTCTGCAGGCCGTCGGTTATCATCCCTTCCAGCAACTCCGTAAAGCCGATGATGGCGTTCATGGGCGTGCGTATTTCGTGGCTCATGTTCGCCAGGAACTCGCTCTTTGCCTGGTTAGCCTCCCGGGCCTTCTCCGCGGAGGCTTTGGCGGCGGCATGGGCCTGTCGCAGCTCCTCGTCGGCCTTCTTGCGGTCGCTGATGTTCTTGAAATAGCCAAAATGGCATATTCGGCCCTTGTAGCGGGTGAGGTTCAGGGTGATCTCCACAGGAACCAGTTCATCGCTGCTCCGGACCT
>JAOUPQ010000365.1 GCA_029879765.1 Nitrospinota bacterium
CTGTATGCCACGATCAAAGGACGGAAAGCGTCCGCGTCCAGCAACTGGCCGCTGGCCTGCACCGTATACGCCTTGTGCTCCCCGAACAGGGATCCGGTGGGCAGGCTGACGTTGGCGTTCCTGATGGCGGTTGCCACTTCGTCGATCCCCACCCCGCGCATGGCCATGGCGTTGGGATCCATCTGCACACGGACCGCGTATTTCTGGGAGCCATATACGTTGACCTGGGCCACCCCTTTTAGCATGGACAAGCGTTGGGCCACATACTTGTCCGCAAACTCGTCCACGGCGGACAGGGGCAGAGTGTCCGAAGTGAGCGCCAGATACAGAATAGGCATATCCGCCGGATTCACTTTCCGGTAAAACGGGGGGGAATCCATATCCCTGGGCAGCTCCCGCGCCGCCTTCGATATCATCGACTGCACATCCTGGGCGGCGGCGTCAATATCCCTGTCCAGATGGAATTGCAAAGTGATCTGCGTACTGCCCAGGGAACTGGTGGAGGTCATAGACTCCAGCCCGGAGATGGTGGAAAATTCCCGCTCCAGGGGAGTGGCCACAGTGGCGGCCATGGTCTCCGGCGAAGCGCCTGAAAGGGAGGCGGAGACGTTGATGGTGGGGAAATCCACATTAGGCAGATGCGCCACCGGCAATGCCTGGTATGCGAACAGACCGGTGAAAAAAATCGCCGCCATCAAAAGAGTGGTGGCGACGGGACGACGAATGAAATACCCAGAAAGATTCATCTATCCGGTTCCTTTTCATCCGGGGATGGGAGCGCTTCCACCACCTCGCCATGGGCGACCTTTATATGCCCCTGGGTCACTATGGTTTCCCCCGCGGCCAGGCCGGATGTTACCGCCACCAGGCCGTCGATCTCCTCGGAAACCTCCACCAGCCGGTTTTGCGCCTTATTATTTTGGTCCACAACAAACACATATGGTCCCTGCTGGCCCATCTGCACCGCCCGCCCGGGAATAGTCACAACTCCCTGCAGCGCTCCAGTCTGCAGAATGACATTCACAAACTGGCCCGGCCAAAGTCGTTTGTCGGAATTATCGAATTCTGATTTTATTTTCACAGTTCCCGTGGATTGGTTGACGGAATTATCGATAAACACAAGCCTGCCGGTGGGTGGGTTGTCCCTGTCCCCCTCGATAAACGCTTTCACCTCCACCGGCCCCTGGGACATCGCCTTGCGCAGGGCGGCCAGGCGCCTCTCGGCTATGGAGAAGGTGACGAAAACAGGCTGGACCTGGCGTATGGTTGTCATGGCCAGATCATCGCCGGGATTCACTATGTTCCCGGGGTTTATGGCATAAGCCCCCGCCACTCCGTCGATGGGGGAATGGATATAGCAATATTCGAGCAGCAGCCGGGCTTTCTCCACCTCCGCCTCGGCTCCCTGAACCACAGCCTGGGCGGCCTCCACATCGGAGCGCAACTGGTCCATCTTCTCGGCGGAAACGAATTTGTCCTTTACCAGGTTGGAATAGCGCTTCAAAGCGTTTCGCGCGTTGTCAAGCTGGGCTACGTCATGGGCCAGGATGGCCTGGGCCTGTTTGAGAGCCGCCTGTTGTGGACGAGGGTCTATGGTAAAAAGGATATCCCCCTTGCCCACCTCCTGGCCTTCTTTGAAATGCGCCTCCTGCAGCCTTCCGCCGATCTGCGATTTCACGGAGACGGTGGAATACGCCTCCACAGCCCCCACCGCCGTCAACCTGACAGGCAGATCGCCGATGACAGCCTGCTCTATAGACACCAAAGCCGGCGCGGGTGTTTTGCTCTTCCCCGGGTCGGCGTCGGAGCATGAGACAATCGACGAAAGGGCCATCACTAACGCAAATCCGGCGATGGTCCGGATGGAGATACTCTTTTCTGTTTCCACGGATAGAATTGTGATCTGAAAATCCATTATCTATATAACTTTGAACCAAGGGGGGATTTTAGCACAATCGACATTTAAAAAGCTTTTCAATACGCTTCCAGCCCTGCACGATGGAGAGGCCCTGCCCCCATATGCAAATCAGTCTCGTTTTCTGAAAGCTGGACAGGTGATAAGGTTTGTTATCGGTTAAATTATTACATTGGAACATTTCAGTCCCGCTGCTCCCCCGCCAGCCTTATCCCTATCGCCCCCAGAGGCGCGGTGATGATTATCGACAGCGCCGCCACCGCCAATATCACTTCCCCCCCGGCGACGCCAGCCTCCAGTGGCACGGCCCCGATGGCCGCCTGCACCGTCGCCTTGGGTGTGTAGGCTATTACGCAGAACAGCTTCTCTTTCAGGTTCATGTCCGC
>JAOUPQ010000115.1 GCA_029879765.1 Nitrospinota bacterium
TCCACCCCGTCCGAATTGCTGGCGCAGTGGAAAAGAGCCATGGCCATGGCCGGCGCCGCCATGGCCGCCAACAGTCTTTTGATCGGGATTCGCTTCATGGAAAACGATTGTATCACCGAACAGCGGCCCCACGAAACTTACTAATAAATCTGGTAGACTATCGGGTGTCGGAAAATGATAATCAGGAGGCTGCGGCCCGCAAAAAAAGCGCGGGACGTGGGCGCCGCAACAATATGGAATTTTAAGGAAAGCGCATGGAGTCAAAGAAAGTCGTTCTGGCATATTCCGGTGGTTTGGACACCTCGGTGATCGTCCGCTGGTTGATAGAAAAGTATGACCTGTCTGTAATCTGCTTCGCGGCGGATCTGGGCCAGGGGGAGGAGCTTTCCGGGCTGGACAAAAAAGCCAGGGAAACCGGAGCGAAAAAATGTGTGATTCTGGATCTGCGAGAAACCTTTGTGAAGGACTACGTCTTCCCCATGCTTCGCGCCAACGCGGTGTATGAGGGGACATATCTTCTGGGCACCTCCATCGCCCGGCCATTGATCGCCAAGGCGCAGATGGAAGTGGCGGCCAGGGAGGGCGCCTTCGCCGTTTCCCACGGGGCTACCGGCAAGGGGAACGACCAGGTGCGGTTCGAGCTGACATATTACTCCATCGACCCGAAGATCTCCGTCATCGCCCCCTGGAGGGAGTGGGACCTGAACTCGCGCAATAAACTTCTGGAATACGCCAGGCAATGGAAGATCCCCGTATCCACCACAAAGAAAAAGCCGTGGAGCATGGATCGGAACCTGCTGCATCTCTCCTTCGAGGGGGGGATATTGGAAGACCCCTGGGCCAGGGCGCCGGAGGAGATGTTCGTGCTCACCGTCTCGCCCAAAAAGGCGCCGAACAAGGAGACCATCCTGGAGATCGAATACCAGGAGGGCAACCCCGTGGCCGTGGATGGAAAGAAGATGAGCCCGGCCAAGCTGCTGGCCCACCTGAACCAGGTGGCCGGCGCCAACGGCGTCGGCAGGGTGGATATGGTGGAGAGCAGGTTTGTGGGGATGAAATCGCGCGGGGTCTATGAAACCCCCGGCGGGACAGTGCTCCATGCCGCGCATCGGGCGGTGGAGTCCATCACCCTGGACCGGGAGGTTATCAAGCTGCGCGACTCGCTGATGCCTAAATACGCCGAGCTTGTCTATAACGGATTCTGGTTCGCCCCGGAGCGCGAAACGCTGCAGACGCTGATCGACGAGATACAAAAGCCGGTGACCGGGACAGCCAGAGTGGCGCTGTACAAGGGGAGCGTGTCGGTTATCGGGCGAAAGGCGCCCAGGAGCCTGTTCGACCCCGCCATGGCCACCTTCGAGGAGGACGACGTGTATAACCAGGCGGACGCCGAAGGGTTCATCAAGCTAAACGCCCTGCGGCTGAAGATCCGCGCCTCGCTGGCGAAGAAGAAAAAGTAGACCAAGGCTTCCTGCCATCCCCCCGGGCCGCCCTCCGGCAGCCCGGGTTTGTTTTGCTATTGATTAGCAAATACCAACCGCATAATTTATATCGCAACATCGCCGGAAGTGGCGTATACTGTCGCCATATTTATCATTACCAAAGGGGGTATGACCATGGCAAACGGCAGCAAGCAGGCCACGAGAACAAAGCGGTATTTCATCAGCGACATTCACCTTACTGACGAGGCAAGCCACAAACAACCCAGGGGGCGTCACGCCTACGCCTGGATCACCGGGGACAGGATAAAGCTTCTTGGCAAGTTCCTTGATGATTTGCTCAAAGACTCCACCACCAGGGATGTGGTGATACTGGGCGACCTGTTCGACAATTGGCTTTGCCCGGCCAGCGGCAAGCCCTCCGTCCTTGAGGATATTGTCAACGCCAAGACAAACGAGCCGGTGATAAAGGCGCTGCGGGCCTTTGAAAAATCGGATGTGAATCTGTTCTATGTTTACGGAAACCATGACATGACCATGGACAAGAATGAATTGCTGGACAGCATAAAAGGGATAAAGATTATCGGGGATGGAAGGCAGGCCGGGGTTTTTCGTCCCGGATTGCTGGCGGCGGAGCATGGCCATAAATATGGACTGTTCAACGCGCCTGACACAAAGCATGTCGGCTCCTATCTCCCTTCTGGCTACGCCATCACCAGGATGGTCGCGGAAAATTCGGCGAAAACCGGAAAATCCACAGGATCCTTCGATGACATGATAAGCGCTGTCAAGGATGCGCTGGAGCATATCGAGGAGCCGCTGGTGGAACAGGTGCTGGAGGGGCTGGCCCGGGTCTATGGATTTGATAACCCGGATTTCATAATGCCCCAGGGGGACAAGAAGTCCCTGGATGATATGGTGAAGCTGCATGGCGATGATTATAAGGTGTGGGGGAAAGACACCAACGGGGTGAAGGCGTTGACCGCAGTGCTGGATGACATGGGATCATGGGGCGGAAACCTGGGCCAGGCCGTGGAGGATGTCTATTTCAAGAGGGAAGGCGCAAAGATAGTCGTCTTCGGCCACACCCATGTCCCGGCGCTTCGCACCTTTCCGGAAAACCCGTATCATATCGACGATAGCGGGAACCGGTCCGACCCGGAATGTGAGGCCATATACGCCAACAGCGGTTCCTGGGTGGATAGTTGCAAGAAAGCCACATGGGTGGAGACGGAGAAGGATCCGGTCGCCAAAAAGCACTGGGTTCGTCTGCGCTGGTATGACGAAAAGGAAAACAAGAAAAAAACATTGAAGGAGAGTTTTGTTCCCACCAGTTGAACGAGGCGTCGGGCGGGCGCGGCGGCATCGCCGGAAGGCATGGCCGAATCCGTAGAGGGGCGCGGGATTGCATTGGGACGGCATTGGGATTAAAATCTTGACCCATATGTCAAACAGCAACGCGAAGCCGATCCTGTACTGGGTATACGTAGCCGTTTTCACCTTCTCCGGATTTTCCGGGCTCATCTATGAGTCGATCTGGACCAGGTATCTGAAGCTTTTCCTGGGGAGCGCCGCCTTCGCCCAGGCCTTGACCCTGGCCATATTCATGGGTGGCATGGCGGTGGGGGCCTGGGGCGCCGCCAGGTTGGGGCGAAAAAGCGCCAACCTTCTGCTGTGGTACGCCCTGGTGGAACTGGTGGTGGGGGTGGCGGCCATGGTGTTCCACCTTGTTTTCACCATATCCACCCAGCTGGCCTACGATTGGTTGTTTCCGGCGGTGGGGTTCTCCTCTTTCGCCGTGGGGATGGTCAAATGGTCGCTGGCGGCCTTGCTGATCCTTCCCCAGTCTATCCTGCTGGGCGCCACATTCCCCCTGATGACCGCCGGTGTCGTCCGGAGGTTTCCCCAGGCTCCGGGCCTTTCCCTGGCCACATTCTATTTTGTCAACAGCCTGGGGGGCGCGGCGGGGGTTCTGTTAAGCGGCTTTTATCTGATCGATTCCTTCGGGCTGCCGGGGACGGTGATGATCGCGGGGTTGACAAACCTGGCCTTGGCGGCCATGGTGATAGCCATATCGGCGGGGCACGGCCGCCCCATGGCCCCGGCGCCCAACGATGATGAAACCGCGGCCAATAAAGTGGCGTGGATAACCTGGCGGATCCTGCTGTGCGCCGGATTGACCGGGGTGGCCTCGTTCTTATACGAAATCGGCTGGATCCGGATGCTCTCCCTGGTCCTCGGCTCCTCCACCCGATCCTTCGAGCTGATGCTCTCCGCCTTCATACTGGGGCTGGCCCTGGGCGGTTATCTGATAAGGCGCAGGATAGAGGCCCTGGAGAACCATCTGTTCACTCTGGCGGAGATCCAGGTGGCCATGGGGGCGCTGGCGCTGATTACAATCCATATCTACGGCGGCTCCTTCACGGCCATGTCCGCATTGATAAAGGCGCTGGCGAAAACGTCGGAAGGATATATCCTCTTCAACCTGTCCAGCCACGCCATCGCCCTGGCCATCATGCTTCCGGCCACCATCATGGCGGGGATGACACTGCCGCTGATGACTCATTTTCTGCTCCTTCGCGGAGAGGGGGAAGCCTCCATCGGCAAGGTATACGCCGCCAACACCATCGGCGCCATCATCGGCGTGGCGCTGGGGTCTCTTTTCATCATGCCTCTGCTGGGGCTCAAATACGTGATCCTGGCCGGAGCTGTTATCGACATCGCCCTGGGGTTCTGGCTCTTCCTCCTTTCCGGCAAGGAGGGGGCGGAGAAGAACCTGGCCGCCGTGGCCGCTTTTGGCCTGGCCGCCGTGGCCACCACCATCCTCTTCGCGCGGATGGACCATTTGAAAATGGCTTCCGGAGTCTATCGGACCGGCAAAATGCTGGACGCCAGCTACCTGGTGCCATACCACAAGGATGGCAGGACAGCCTCGGTGGATTTCATCATGGCGCAGACCAGGGATCCTTTCCAGGTGATCAGCACCAACGGAAAGCCGGACTCCTCCATCGGCCTGTATACCGCCAGCACCGACGAGCCGGTGATGATACTGCTGACGGCGCTGGGGTGGGATATCAACCCGGTGGAGGGGACCGCCGCCGTGGTGGGGATCGGCACAGGGCTGAGCAGCCATGTGGCCCTTTCCATCCCATCCATAAAGCGGGTGGATACCGTGGAGATCGAGCCTGCCATGGTGGAGGGGGCCAGGCTTTTCCGGGACAGGGTAGCCAAAGTTTTCAACGATCCGAAAAGCAGGATCCATATCGACGACGCAAAGTCGTTCTTCGCCTCCCGCGCCAATCAATATGACCTGATATCCTCCGAGCCGTCCAACCCCTGGGTGGCGGGGGTGGCGGGGCTATTCTCCACCCAGTTTTATTCCCTGGCGCGCAGAAACCTGGCCGACGGCGGGGTGCTGGTGCAGTGGGTCCAGCTGTATGAGATCGAGCCGGAGCAGGTGGCGGGGATTATCAAGGCGGTGTCGGCCAACTTTGAGGATTACACGCTGTACGTGGCTTCCAATGGCGACCTGATGATAATCGCCAGAAAGGGCCTTGCTGTGCCCGAGCCTTCCGGGAAGATATTCTCCACGCCGGAACTGGCGGAAAACCTGGAGAGGATCGGAGTCTCCTCCTTGTACGACCTCTCCTTGCGCAGAATCGGCGGGAAAAAATCGATGGATCCCTTTTTCCAGAACTATGGCGCCGATATAAACTCCGATTATTACCCCACCCTCGATTCTGGCGCCACCCGCGCCAGGTATCTGGGTTCCAACTCCAGAATCTTCGAGGAGTTCCGGTCATATCCCGTCCCGGTGGTGGAGACGCTGGAGGGGCGCGCACCCCAGGAGAGCGGCGCCGTGGCGGGGGAGAATTTCCACTACAACATCGGCGCCATGGCCCGGGCGGCGAAAGTAATGCGCCATGTCTTCATGGATCCAAAAGCCACCACGGCGGGGCTGGATCGCAAGAGTATCCGGGTGTCGCTGGGTCTTCGCTCTGTAATCACAGGCCCATGCCCCTCCGGGCCGGGGATAAAGGTGTGGCTGGAGGACGCCGGGAAGGTGTTTTTCCAGGTGACCCCATACTCCAGCCCGGAGGAGATGGAGGAACTCTGGGGGCATGTCACTTCCTCGGCATGCTTTGGGTCGCTGCCGGAAAACGCGCAAAACTGGATACGGCTGCACAAGGCGGTGGGGATGCGGGACTTTGTCACCGCGCAAGCCCTGGCCGATTCGTTTCTGCCCCGCGACGACATCCGCGCCTCCAACACCAACGACTACCTGGTGTCCGTGGCCATGCTCGCCCGGATAAAGGCAGGAAAAAAGGAGGAAGCGGCTGCAATATGGAAAAGATACCACCCCGGAAAGAAAAAGACCCCCATCCTGTGGCTTCTGGCGGCGTGGACGAAAGACCACGCGACGCCATGATCGGCTCCATCCACCTCAGGGCGCCCGGTGGTTTTGTCGTCGCCGCCCCAGGGGTGGAATCGTGACTCGTCAGGGGAAGAAACCGTTGAAATGATGCGGTTGTATATGTTATCTATAGCCTTTTAAATCTTGAATAAATAATATTTGTTAAAGGCGAAAATATGAAATTGGCTGGCGCCCTTCTGGTGATATCTCTGCTGATTCCTTCCGCGGCTCATTCTTCCGAAATGCCTTCTCTTGATCTGGACAAACACCGGGGGAAGGTCGTGATTGTGGATTTCTGGGCTTCCTGGTGCGCCCCCTGCCGCCAGTCCTTTCCGTGGATGTCGGAGATGAGCAGAAAATATGGGCCGAACGGATTGGTGATCCTGACCGTGAACCTGGACAAGGATCCTCAACTGGCCGATGAGTTTCTGTCGGAGTTTCCCCAGATCCACCTTCCGGTTATCCACGACCCCAGCGCCGGGCTGGCCATGAAATGGAAAGTCCAGGGGATGCCATATTCCTTCCTGCTGGATAGGGAGGGGAAGCTGCGCCATACCCACCGGGGGTTCAGGAGCGACGAAACCGCCGAGTATGAAAGGCATATCGCAGAGCTGACCCGGGAATAAAGTCCCAGTCGATTCCTAAATTTCCTCCAAGGGTATGGAAAACATGAAAAATAAAACCGTCGTCCTGTTGGCCTCTTTTGTTGTTCTGACATCTTTTATGGTCACAGGATGCTCCAGCCTGGGTGTGGATCCGTGGGACAGGGATCTTCTGGCGCGGCCCGCCATGAGCCTGGAGGGGAATCCTGTCGAGTCCGCCTTCAGTGACAAAATGTATTTCAGCCGGGAAGCTTCCAGCGGAGGCCAGGGGTTCGCCGGAGGAGGTTGCGGATGCAACTGAGCAAAAAGTCGGTATGTTCCGCCCTGGCCATCGGGGCCTGCGCCTTGCTGGGGACCGCGTCCCCTTCGGTGGCGGGCTCGGCCACGTGGGAGGTGGATACGGGAGTGTCGTCCTATATAGAGGCGGATGATCGCATAAAGGTTGTGGAGTTTTCCGGGGCGGCCAAGACCAGCTTCGGCGACGACCAGACCCTGAAACTGAAAATCACCGTGGACACCATCACCGGCGCCTCTCCCAACGGCGCCACGCCATCATCAAGGCCCCAGACCTTCACCAGCCCTTCTGGCAACACAAAATACGACATAAATCCGGGCGATACTCCCCTGGATCCCACCTTCCGCGACAGCCGCCTGGCAGCCAGCGCCGGATGGGAGCAGGGGATAACCTCCATGCTCAAAGGGAACATGGGATTGTTCGCCTCGACGGAGACGGACCACCTTTCCGCCGGGCTGAATGGAGGATTGTCGCTGGATCTGAACAACAGGAACACCACGTTGTTCGCTGGCCTGTCCTATGAATATGGCAAGGTGAGCCCGGTGGGGGGGACGCCCAGGGCGATGATGACCACGGGCCCCGGGGTGGAAAAGACGTCGACGGGGGACTCCGAATCGCTGGGGATCGCCGACGCGCTGGCTGGGATCACCCAGACTTTGAGCCGCCGGTTGCTGACGCAGCTGAACTATTCTTACAGCCAAAGCGGCGGATACCTGACCAATCCATACAAAGTGCTCAGCGCTGTGGACGCCACCACAGGGGAGACCATCGACTATGTCTTCGAGCGTCGGCCAGACTCCAGAACCAGGCAAAGCGTTTTCTGGAGGCTCAAATACAGCTTCGATCAGGATGTGGTGGATCTTTCATACCGCTATATGTGGGACGACTGGGAGATCAACTCGCACACCGTGACGCTGAAATATTTCCTGGCGGCCCCGAACCGGAGTGTACTGGAGCCATACCTTCGCTTCTACACCCAGACTGCGGCGTATTTCCACCGATCCAGCGTGATACTTGCCGACGATATGCCGCAGTACGCCAGCGCGGACACCCGCCTGGGAAAATTCGACGCATACAGTGTCGGGCTGAAATATTCCACCAAGGGGTGGAGGAGTTCGACCATGGGGGCGCGGCTGGAGTTTTATGCCCAGAAGGGGGAGGACCATCCCCAGGACGCTATCGGAGTCCAGAAGAATATGGACCTGTACCCCGAAGCCTCAGCTCTCGTGGCCCAGCTGTTCTTCTCCTTTTAGCGCCAGCTGTGGGGCGCAGACCTTCCCCGGGCAAGGGACACATCCGCCGACCCACCCGGCTGGAGAAAAGGGGGGACCATTACCATGGCGGGTTCGAGGCCATGGGCTCCCCATGTTCCATATTGGTGGAGACGGAGGATGGCAAACTTGCCCAGGAGCTTCTGCGCTGTGTGGCATGGGAGGCGTGGAGGATCGAGGCCAAATTCAGCCGATACCGGAAGGACTCGGTGGTGTGGGCGATAAACGCCAGCCGGGGGGCCAGGATCCGGGTGGATGAAGAGACGGCCCGGCTGCTGGATTTTTCCCGGTTGTGCCACCAGCTTTCCCAGGGATTGTTCGATATAACCTCCGGCGTTCTGGGGAAGGTGTGGAAATTCGATGGCGGCGACCGCCTGCCCCGCGACGAAGATGTCCAGGCCCTGCTCCCCTATGTGGGATGGGAAAAGGTGGAGTGGGAAACACCATATATCATGCTGCCGGAAGGAATGCGCATCGACCTGGGTGGATTGGGCAAGGAGTATGCCGTGGACCGGGCCCTAAGCCTGGCCAGGAGCGAGGCGGCGGCGCCGATGGTGGTGAACTTCGGCGGGGACATGGCGGTGGGTGGCCCCAGGGCCGGAAGCCAGCCGTGGATCGTGGGGGTGGAGGATCCGGGCATTGTGGAAAACAACCAGGAGCGGGCGGCTATCCGTTCGTTGAAATCCACCGGCGGAGGCCTGGCCACCAGCGGGGATTCGCGCCGGTTCCTGCTAAAAGATGGAAAACGCTATGGCCATGTGCTGAATCCGCGGACCGGCTGGCCGGTGGAGGGGGCGGCCCAAAGCGTCACGGTGGCGGACGACTCCTGCGCCAAGGCGGGGATGCTGGCCACTCTGGCCATTTTGCAAGGTCCGGGGGCGGAGGAGTTCCTGGAGGGAGAGGGAGTGGTTCACTGGGTGACGCGGTAATGGAATGGCGGTCGGGGGGCCAGATTCTTATGCTGTGTATCTAAATATTAGCATATGGTTTTGGCGTTCTTCCCGCTGGCGGCACATATCGGAACATGTGCGACT
>JAOUPQ010000116.1 GCA_029879765.1 Nitrospinota bacterium
CACTAAATCCTCTTACGCAAACTGAGCCCCTATTCCTCTTTTCACACTCTGATTGAAGACAAAAAAACGCCCCCGGCCCAATCATACCGGGGGCGTAGAAGAAGCTGTCTGGTGCAGCCGGGGGCTCTTACAGCCCGGCGGCTTTGCGCAAGGCGTCCGCCTTGTCGGTTTTCTCCCAGTTAAACTCCGGAAGCTGGCGACCGAAGTGGCCATAGGCGGCCGTCTTGCGGAAGATAGGCCGACGCAGATCCAGAGTCTTTATTATCCCATAGGGAGTAAGGTCGAAGTGCTCGCGCACCAGGTCGTGGATCTGTTTCTGCTCCACCTTGCGGGTGCCGAAAGAATCCACCAACAGACTCACAGGCTCCGCCACGCCGATGGCGTAGGCCAGCTGCACTTCACACTTGTCCATCAATCCGGCGGCCACCAGGTTCTTGGCCACATAGCGGGCCATATAGGAGGCGGAGCGATCCACCTTGCTGGGGTCCTTGCCGGAAAAAGCGCCGCCGCCGTGGGAGCCGACACCGCCGTATGTGTCCACGATGATCTTGCGGCCGGTCAGCCCTGTGTCGCCATGGGGGCCACCCACCACAAACCTGCCGGTGGGATTGATGTGGAACTTGACTTTCTTTTCCTTGAACAGCTCCGCAGGCATGACCGGTTTTATCACCTTTTCGATCACTTCTTCCTTGAGCTTGTCCAGGGATATGTCTTCGGTGTGCTGGGTGGAGACCACCACAGTGTCGATCAGGTGGGGTGTTTTGTTCACATATTCCACCGTCACCTGGGATTTGCTGTCTGGCCGGACATATTTCATCTCTCCGCTTTTGCGAAGCTCCGCCAGACGCAGCAATATCTTGTGGGACAGCACGATGGGGAGGGGCATCAGCTCCTCGGTCTCGTTTGTGGCGTATCCGAACATGATTCCCTGGTCGCCGGCGCCCTGCTGTTCCGGTGAGTCCCGCACCACCCCCTGGGCGATGTCCGGCGACTGGCCGTGCAGCGCATTGAGCACCGCGCAAGACTTGTAGTCGAATCCCAGCGAGGAGTCATCATACCCGATATCTTTCACCACTTCCCTGGCTATATCGGTCACGTCGAATCTAACATCGGGGTTGCATGTATATTCGCCCCCCACCAGCACCAGGCCGGTGGTGCAAAAAGTTTCGCAGGCAACCCTGGCCATCGGGTCCTGCCCGATAATCGCGTCCAGGACGGCATCGGAAATCTGGTCGCTTATTTTATCCGGATGTCCTTCGGAAACGGACTCGGAAGTGAAAAGGTAATTTATTCTGCCCATTTATTCCCTCGTGTTTTGAATCAAAAAGAATCATAAATTCTATCAAAGACTGCACATTTGGCAAGTATAATATACACAGGGGCCAAATTATGCTTTCCTGGCCAGATCAAGCGCGATGACGCGGCGGAGCAAAGTCTGCCCCAGACAGCGCCGAAGTGGTGTATAATCAACTTCGTGAATTTGCACATTCATATTAATGGCGCTTTCCTTAAAATAGCGCTGGTGATCGCCAGGTTTTTAATGCGGCTACGAAAGAAATTGGAAGCGCCGACTCAGCATGGAGACTGGACCTTTAATGCCCGGCAATATGTTTCCGGACAAGTTTAAGGAGGAATGCGGCGTTTTCGCCGTGCATAACCACCCGGAGGCGGCCAACCTTACCTATCTGGGGTTATACTCCCTGCAACACCGTGGACAGGAGTCGGCGGGGATCGTTTCCTCCGATGGAATCCGCCACTTCGCCGAGCGGGGGATGGGCCTGGTCTCCGATATTTTCACCGAGGAACGGATAGCCCGGCTAACCGGCTCCATCGCCATCGGCCACAACCGCTATTCCACCCATGGCGTTTCCCAGCTGAAGAATACCCAGCCCATGGCCATTGAATATTCCAAAGGTCCGCTTGCCCTGGCCCACAATGGCAACCTGATAAACGCCGATCCGCTGCGGGCTTTGCTGGAGGAGGAAGGATCCATATTCCAGTCCACCATGGACTCGGAGGTTATCATACACCTGATCGCCAAAAGCCGGGCCAACCGGCTGCAGGACAAGCTGGTGGACGCCCTCAGCCAGATCCAGGGAGCGTACTCCCTGGCCATCATGGGGACCAATGAGCTGATCATCGCCCGCGATACCCATGGATTCCGCCCTTTGGCTATTGGAAAGCTGGGGGATTCCTATGTTTTCGCCTCGGAAACCTGCGCTTTTGACCTTATCGACGCCAGCTTTATCCGGGAGGTGGAGCCGGGAGAGCTGATAGTGGTCAATGATGAGGGGATGTTCAGCTATTTCCCCTTCGGCAAGAAACAGAAAAGAAGCCACTGCATTTTCGAATACATCTATTTCGCCAGGCCGGACTCGAATATTTTCGGCGCCAATGTGCACACTATCCGCAAACAGTTTGGCCGCCAATTGGCCCTGGAAATGCCCGTGCAGGCGGATGTGGTGATCCCTGTGCCCGATTCCGGGGTGGTGGGGGCGCTGGGATACGCAGAACAATCCGGCATTCCCTTCGACAAGGGGATAATAAGAAACCATTATGTGGGAAGGACTTTTATCGAGCCGGCCCAATCGATCCGTCATTTCGGCGTCAGGATAAAGCTCAACGCCGTGCGGGAAGTCATCCAGGGAAAAAGCGTGGTGGTGGTGGACGACTCCATAGTCCGCGGCACCACCTCCCGAAAGATAATAAAGATGGTGCGGGACGCTGGGGCCAGGGAAGTCCATGTCCGCATCTCCTCCCCCCCCACCACCCACTCCTGCTTTTACGGGATAGACACCCCCACAAGAACAGAGCTTATCGCCTCCACCTACTCTGTGGAGCAGATCCGCCGCTACATAGAAGCGGACACCCTGGCATACCTTAGCATTGACAGGATGCTGGCCGTGCATGGCGATAGAAAAGATGACTTCTGCAAAGCCTGCTTCGATGGGGTCTACCCGGTGAAGACCGGCGCCAGAGAAGCCCAGCTTGCCCTGCTGGACAAGGAACCCGTCTGAACCAACCTTGCGCAGAAGCGCGATTCCGCCAGATCCTGGCTATGATCCCAGGCCCAAAAGGAGAGCCGCCGTCCACGCCAAGGGGAAGGCGTGGACGGCGGAGGAGAGGAAGAGTACTGCTAAAAAAACCCCGCGCCGCGTTGCGCATGCGCCAGGGAACTGCCAAATCGGTTAAATTCGTCGTCCATACATTCAGGGGCAATATGGACCGCATTGGGGGTAAGGGTCGATGGATATCCCGTTTGAGCATACAGGAACTGGCGTATACTGCCGCTTAAACTTAAAAGCTCCAGATGGCTATCGATAAAGGAGGAAAAATCCGAAGCCATATCCATCCGACCACCCACTCCCTTATTATGCGTATTCATTAGCTTGTCTAAATATATTCTCTTTTACTTCATACAGTGCATTATCGGCGCCATTAAACACCAAACAGCAGAGGCCACCTATCGTGCTGTATTCACTGATCATATATATTCCTGACTTATAGCCAAACATCAATCCTGGCCGCGACTGTATACTATGCAGGCATTATACCCCGCAGACCGTCTTTTATTAGATACAGATGGAGCCAGACATAGAGCGGGGGCAGGCCGGGATAAGTAAATCAGGGAAGGGGGAAATCCGCGAAATGACCGGAAGAGGGGGAGGGAGCGCTCACTCCTCTCCCAGAAGGTGTTTATCAAGCCACTTGATCAACTCGTCAAAAGCCACAGTGAACTGCTCTCCACTTTTCATCTCCTTGACCAAAGCCACGGATCTGGCCATCTCTTCCTCACCGATAATAACCGCCAGTTCCGCCGACGCTCTGTCCGCCTGTTTAAGCTGGCTTTTCAGCCCACCGCCATAGGACATATCCACCATATAACCCTCCTCCCGCAGAGCGCCAGCGAGCTGGAAGACTTTCTCCTCCGCCTCGGGACACAACGCGATGAAGAACAGCTCCGGGCCCAGTGGGGCGCCATCGTTCCCCAGCAGGCTGATCAGCCGCTCCAGGCCGATGGCAAAGCCGATGGCCGGAGTGGGTGGGCCACCAAACTGCTCCACCAGCGAGTTATACCTTCCTCCGCCTGCCACCGCGTCCTGGGCGCCCAGCGCCGTGGAGCTGACCTCAAAGGCGGTCCGGGAATAGTAATCCAATCCGCGCACAAGCTTCGGATCCACTTTCCCATCCACCCCCACCGCGGCCAGGAGGGTCCTGGTCCTGTCGAAGTGGGCGCTGCACTCGCCGCATAGGCTTTCCGTGACAGAGGGCGCCTCATCGGCGATGACGCCGCATCCATGAGCCTTGCAGTCCAGGACTCGCAGCGGATTTTTATCTATCCTCCTCTGGCAATTGTCGCAGAGCGCCTCCCGCCTGGAATCGAGGTATTCGGCCAGTTTTTGCCGAAAAGCCGGGCGGCACTGGGGACAACCCAGGGAGTTGATCCGCAGGGTAAGGTCTTCCAAATGCAGGTTCTTGAATATGGACATGAGCAGGTGGATAGTCTCCGCATCGGCGCTGGGATTTTCCGGACCGAACAGCTCCGCCCCCAACTGGTGAAATTGGCGATACCGTCCCGCCTGGGGCCTCTCCGCGCGGAACATGGGGCCCATATAATACAGTTTTTTCGCGCCGGGGGGGTTATACAGCTTGTTTTCCACATACGCCCGCACCACCGAGGCGGTTCCCTCCGGACGCAAGGTGAGCGACTCCCCTCCCCTGTCGGTGAAAGTATACATCTCCTTTTCCACGATATCGGAGGTTTCCCCGATGGCTCGGGAAAAGACATCGGTTCTTTCGAACACAGGGATCCTTATCTCAGAATAGGAGAACCCCTCAAAGGTTTCTCTGGCGGTATCCTCCACCCATTGCCAGACGGGAGAGTCGACGGGCAATATGTCCTTGACCCCTTTTACGCGCTGTACAATCTGTCCCTTATCCGCCATATGATCCTTTCATCCTGCATCCATTTAAACGTCAAATCCCCTGGCCCTGCATATCATCCGCAAAAGATCTGGAAGCACAACTCCCGAAGGCCCCTGCAGAAAAAGATCCACCGAATCGGTGATGGGCGTCCTTTCCAGGTTCACCTCCACCACCAGGGAGTTGTTGCGCTGGGCCAGCCCGGCCAGGCTGGCCGCGGGCTGCACCACGGAGGAAGTGCCCACCACGAAGAACACTTCCGAGCTTCTGGCCGCCTCCCCGGCTCTTTTAAGCACATCCGTGTCCAGCTCCTCGCCAAACCAGATGATATGAGGCCGCACCATAGTATTGCAATTCGGACAAAGAGGGGGGATTCTTTTCAAGGGCGCCTCCCGGTTCTCCATGATGGTCCCCTCTTTCATGCAGCGGGTGTGCCATATATTGCCATGCATCTCCACCGGGTCGCGGCTTCCCGCCAGGGCATGGAGCCCGTCCACATTCTGGGTTATCAATGTGAACTCATCATATACGGTTTCCATCTCCGCCAGAGCGTAATGCCCGTCATTCGGATTTATCTCGGCGATAGTGGTTCGGCGCCAGTCATACCAGTCCCACACCAGCCTGGGATCATCCAAAAATCCCTCCATACTAGCCAGTTCCTCGGGCCTCCGGTTTCGCCATAATCCGTTTTCCCCTCGAAAAGTTGGCACACCCGATTCGGCGCTGACTCCAGCGCCGGTCATCGCCGCGGCTACTTTGGCGTTTACGATTTTTTCAAAAATAGAAGGAGGTATCTCAAGTTGAGTTCCCATTTTCATCTCCAGAATATCCAATCGCTGAATGATATTATATTACAAAAGGTTGGAAGGAGCGAGTCTATGAATATAAAAGGCCACCAAAAGGGTATTTACCCAAAGTTATACTACAATAATGATAAAGGCCAGATAAATCCCCAAAGCCATCTTGCTCAATTCGGACGCCATACAGTCCCTCATCGCTTCCGCATTGGTCATATGGATCATATCGAACCATTCCACATCATGCGACGTGTCCGCAGTCCGGCGTGAAACCACTCTTTATCATGAGGTTCCTTTCAGGCGGATGGCGGCGGCCCGCTGGATGATGGCCCTGATTTCCGGGTAAGTGTCCATGACATTAAAAAGATCCTGACGATTCAACTCATACAGGTTGCAGGGAGTGACCGCCCAGACCGTGGCCACCCTGGGCGAATCGCTCAAAAGCGCCATCTCCCCGAAAAAATCCCCCGCCATCAGCGTCGCCAGGCTTTTGGTTTTGCCTTCTTCCGCCCGAGACACCCGAACCACCCCCCGCACAATAAAAAACATGGACGAGGCCAAATCCCCCTGACGGATGATCTCCTCCCTCTCGGCGAACACTCGCGACTGCATCCGGGCGGCCAGGATGGCGAATTCGGGCTGCGCCATCCCCTGAAAGAATGGAACCTTTCGCAGCAGATCCAAAGGCGCCACATCCAGGGCGGCCACCTCTATCCCCCGCAGGCCACGCAGGGAATGATAAAGATCGTGAAATACATCCTCCGCCACCCCCCTGGGAAGCGCGCCTCGTTTCTCCTGCTCCCGGACAGCCTCGATCTTGGCCAGCAGCGACATACGCCGCCCCAGCCGCTCCTGCATGGCGTTCACGAATTCCGGTATCTGCTCCGCCTGTTCGTCCAGCCTTTTCTCCGTGGAGACCCGCCATCTTTCATACATGGCCCGCACATCCTGGACCACCCCCTCGGAAAAAGAGTGGAGAGTGGTATATTCGCCCAGCTCCTCCAGAACCAGGGAGCTCCCCTGCATCCGCGCCCAGGCCACTTCATAGTCATGGGCGATCCGGGCAAGATGAAACAGCCTGGTCACAGGGGCCAGAAAGGCGATCCTGTCCATAAAAGACACCAGCCTCTTGGCCCACTGGCGGCGGAGCAGGTGATGATAGTCGATTTTGGAAATGTCCTGACGGTTCCGGATGCCGTCCATCTGCAGATCCAGGGTCAGGGTCAACTCGTTGAAGGCCGCTTCGGATAGATGCCCCCTTCCCAGAAGGTCGATATACAGCGATTTTTCCTCCGCAAATCCAAAGAGGAGCAGAAGTCTCTTCTCCTGCTGATTATCCATCTCCGCGCTACGCAACTGCTCCAGCGCTTCGCGGAATTCATCAGTCTCCTTGGCGCATTCCTCCTGCAGCCGCCAGGCGATGGCGCGCGAAAACAAGCCACTGTTGGACAGCTCCGGAATCCGTCGGCTCGCCCTTTGGGCGGCGATCAGCCCCGCCTCTATTCTGGCGAACCGATCCCCCAGCGGTGGCTTGTCCAGCCCCAACATCCGGACCAGCCAATCCATGGTCAATCCCTGGACCAGCAGAGTAAAGAGCACCGCCCCTGTAACCAGAGTGACGAAGAGGTCCGATCGCTCGAAATGGGGAAGACTGAGGGCGATGGCCAGGGCGATGGCGCCCCGCAGGCCGCCCCAGTACATGACGCTTTGATATCTGATATCCACAGGCTCGGAGCCGGGCAGTTTTCCGGCCAGGGGGACAAGCCCGAAAACCGTCAATATCCGGGAGAGGAGCATGGCCAGGGCCACCCATACCAGCTCGTTGAAGGCCTCGATAAGAGAGCCGATATTCACATGCAGCCCCACCAGAAGAAAGATGAGCGCGTTGGCCACGAAAGCCAGATATTCCCAGAAACTATCCAGATACTTGCGCACCGACGGGGAGATGCTCATCCGCCCCCGCCCGCCCAAGGAAAGCCCCGCCGCCACAGTGGCCATCACTCCGCTCACGTGGAACGCCTCCTCCGCCACCAGAAAGGAGAGATATGCCAACGTGGTGGTGAGGGTGATTTCGATGACGGAATCCGATTCCACCGCGCCCAGAGCCATGCGCGCCACCGCCGCCAGCGCCCAGCCGATCAGGGCGCCTCCCATGAATATCCAGACGAAATCCACCATCCCCCACATCGCCTGGTCCAGGGTGAAGCTGCCAGCGGCGATGATCCCGACCAGAATCCGGGAGAGGACGATGGCGGTGGCGTCGTTGAAAAGGCTTTCCCCTTCCACCAGAGTGGAGAGCCGACGGGAGACACCTAGCTGCTTGAACAGGGCGATCACCGCCACCGGGTCTGTGGCGCTGAGGATGGCGCCGAGCAACAGCGCCTGGGTGAAGGGGATGGAGGTGGCGGCGCTCACCACCAGGCCTATCACCAGCGTGGAAAGAAGCAAACCGGGGACCGCCAGGAGCAACACCGGCCAAAGATCCGCCCGGAGCAGGCGCCAGTCCAGGTTAAAGGACGCCTCGAATACCAGCGTGGGGAGGAAGACATAAAGAATCATTTCCGGGGAAACATGCAGGGCGGCCACGGCGGTGGCTGTATATGGATATTGCCCCGCCACCCAGGTCAGCGCCATGCCGGTGAGCACCAGGGTTATGCTGAAAGGCAGCCCCGTGCGCCGGGCGAAGACGCGAACCCCCGCCGCTATCAGAAGCAGGGCCACCACTCCCCCCACCATTTCGTCAACCAGGGATGTGTGTGTCATGCCAGACGTTCCCGCTTTGGCAGCTTTTGCGCCATTCCGCCAACCGGGCGCATTGGGTCATGGGGAAACGTGAGCATCCTGTTGATGGCGCCCAAGCCTGCCGATCCGATCATTCATGCGCTCCTATTTCAAAGGGAGTGACCTACCATGAATATAGAGCTTTGGAAGAAGGAAGAGCCGACCGCACGAAAACAATGGGTCCTTTTCCTGGAAATGGCGGAGCGATAACACCATCCAGGGGGGCGGACTCTTCGGGGAGCGCCCTCTCCTTATATCCGCTCCAGGCTCCCCCGATCCACCCACCCGCTGTGGCCGGAGGCGAGAGTGGCGAACACATAGTTGCCCTCCACCCTGCCCAGCGAAACCACTGTGGCCTCGTGCAGGATGAACACCGGATCGGCATGGGAGGAGGGGTCCTGACGCACGGGCGCCTCCGCCACCATCACCACCGCCTGGGAGCGATCCTCGAAACGGGATATGCGCGCCAGAGCCAACGCGGCAAAGATAACCGTGGCGCTCACCAGCAGGGCCATGGCAAAGGCGATTTCTCTTTTCCCCCT
>JAOUPQ010000117.1 GCA_029879765.1 Nitrospinota bacterium
GTGGGGGGGAACTCGGAAAAAACCAACATGGAGGTGGTGACCCGGATTCTGGACACACTGGACGAACTGGCGCCAGACTCCAGGATCGGCCCCCGTACAGGGCTGATAACCCACGTGGCGGACCGGCCAGGGCATGACCGCAGATACGCCATAGACGCGGGAAAAATCCAGCAGGAGCTGGGATGGCGGCCCAGGGAGACTTTCGACACCGGATTGCGCAAGACCGTGCGATGGTATATTGAGAACCGCCAATGGGTGGACAAGGTCACCGCCGACAAATACCGCGGCCAACGGCTGGGGCTGGGGTGAGGCGATGAAAGTTATCCAGACCAGGCTTCCGGAAGTTTTGATAGTGGAGCCTGCCGTGTATCCCGACTCCAGGGGCCTGTTCTTTGAAAGCTGGAACAGGGACAGGTATGAGAAGGCCGGGATAAAATGCGGCTGGGTCCAGGATAATATCTCCATCTCCACAAAAGGGGTTTTGCGGGGGCTTCATTTCCAGAACCCCGACTCCCAGGCCAAGCTGGTGCAGGCCATAGAGGGGGAGATCTTTGACGTGGCGGTGGATATAAGAAAAGGCTCTCCGGGCTTTGGCCAGTGGGTGGGCTATAATCTCTCCTCGGAAAACCGACGCCAGCTGTTCATCCCCAGAGGATTCGCCCACGGATTCGTGGTCCTCAGCGACCGCGCGGTGGTCAGTTATAAATGTGATGATCTTTTTGTGGGATCTTCGGGGGGACACGTGCTGTGGAGCGATCCTGATATCGCCATAGAGTGGCCGATGGAGGGGGCGCCCCTGCTCTCGGAAAAAGACGCCGCCGCCCCGTTGCTGAAGGATCTGCCCGCCAGCGTTTGCCCTGTATACGAGGGGGCCTGAACCTGTGGCCCATAAGGCCCAGGCTTCCAAACTAGGATAAAGCTTACTGGTTTTCCTTTTTCTTCAGCTGTTCCACCATGTTGGATACGTCTTCGGCGGTGGCGCTGTCGTTCATGATCTTTTCCACGATGGGGTTGCTGGTTCCGCCGCGCAGATGCTCCAATGTGGCGTCGGCCACGGAGAAAAACTCGTTGGCGGTCATCCCTTTTTTCATGGCGAGCAGAAAGGCGTCTATAAGCTCATTTTCCAGTTGCGAAGTCGATTTGTCAGTCATGGCCCCTTGCCGGATTTTGATTGTATCTTCTGAGATTAAACAGGGACGCGGGGTTTGTCAAGGGCTCCTGGCAATTATGGCTGGCGGAGAATCTGGCGGGCCAGGGCCTGGGCCATGACGCCATGGGCGCGGGCGTTGGGATGGGCGTCGAATAAAGTGGCGTGGGTATTGAACGTGTTCAGCTCCTCCATGGGGTTCACCACTTCTATCCTGTAATCCACCGCCACGTCTATGGTATCCACGGCCATGTCCGCCTGGCCGAACCACTCGATCCGGAACTCCACATCTTCGGCCATCCCCCCCTCCACATTGAAGGAAAGAGGAAAGCTTTTCCACTGGCCGGGGGAACCGAAGTCGCCGCCTTTAAGAACCATGGAGGCCAGGATATTTTTCCCCTCGCCGGAGGCTATCTCCAGCAGGGCCACCTTCGCCTCCTGTTGGGCGGGGCCCAGCAGCATGGCATTAAATACGGCCTTGTGGCCCCCCTCGGGCATCGGCATATATGGCCCGAAGGCGATATGCCCCGGCCCGGCCACCCCCCTGCGCGCCACCCGCGCTTCCTCGAACACCCCACCGAGCCCCCTCTCCTCCACCCCTTCGCGCTTTGGCAGGTATGCCACGGGGATCTTCATCATGTGGGGCCGGGTGAGGGCTATGACGGAGTTGGTGACCTTGGCGAAAGGATACTCCCCCTTGTAGGGGAGGGACGGGAAGGTCATCATGATGGTTCTTTTGGCGATGCTGTTGGCGTATGTGGCCCACTTGTGGAACTCCTGCTCGAAATACCACCAGTTCCTTTTTCCGGGGACGACTTCCTCTTCCATATACCTGGCGTAGGAGACCCCGTCCTGGTATAGCAGGGTGGCCATGCGGGACTCCACAAAACGGTACAGCAGCGATCTGCCGATTAAATATGGATGGGTCCAGAACTTTTGCCATACGGGAGGGTTCTTGGCCTGGTCCGGCCTGCCCGCCCATATCTCCACGTCGTTCACATACCACTGATACACGATAATGTCCGGCGCGGTCTGTCGGCCGGAGTGGGCCAGCACCTTGGCGTGGAAATCGACCTGCATCCCGGGCACGGCCCAGACCTGCATGTCATACGTGGCCGAATCCCGGTTCAACTCTTCGAGCAGCTTGTTGGGGTACAGGTCCTTCCAGTCCCGCACACCCATTCCCCAGGTCACCGAATCCCCCTGGACCATGATCCGCGTCACGCCAGGTTTTGCCGGTCCTTCTGTATATGGCCCCCGGTCGTTGTCCCTGTTGCTCACCGTCTCGTTGTAAATATATTGGATAGGCTGCATCTCCTCCGGATACCTGGCCCTGATCAAGACCTCCATGGCGCCCAAAGCCATGACGGAGGAGAGGGAGAGGATGATGATATCGAAGATTCTTTTTTTGTTCCAGGTTATAGCCACAGCTATCCTCAGGGCCACCGCGAAGGAGAGGATCAGCAGCGGGTTTACCAGATCCTGCACCCGGATCCTGATCCCAAGGAATGAGGAATCCACCGGACCGACGGCGAAGAAATATATGAACACCAGTGTGTATATGGAAATGAGGATGTTGGCGAGAATCTTAAGCGACTTCTTGAAGCCAAGATCTTTTATAAACGAATTGATATTCATAATCCTTGTGGATAATCAGAAAGCCCGCATGTGGAGGCAATGGGGCAAAATACTACACCCCCGCATATAAAGTCAATTGTCCGGCGCATGCCTTGCGCCGCAAAGCGCGGTATCGGCCCGAACATCGATCAGGATACGCGAGACCGACAAAATCGCTTACCGGTCCACATCGGCCCGACCCTGCCGAGAACGAAGCAGATGCTCCGCCAGTATGCGGGCAAGCTCGTCGTGGGCGCGGAGATTGGGATGACTGTCGAAAAGCCCGGAGTGGGTGTCGAATGCTTTTAGTCTCTCTTTCGGGTCCACCACTTCGATCCTGTAGTCCACCGGCAGGTCTATGGTGTCCAGGGCCAGGTCCGCCGCGCCGAACCATTCCACCCGCAACTCCAGGTCGTGAATCAGTTTCTTCTCCCAGTTAAAATCGACGGTGAATGTTTCCCACGGGCCGGGCGCGCCGAACTGGCGCCCATGGATAATGCGGGACCCAAGGATCACCCCGCCATCGCAGCAGACCACTTCGATCTTCGCCACCTTCGCCTCCGGAGGGGCGGGGGATAGAAGCTTCATGTTGAACGTGGCCTGGTGGGCGCCCTTTTCCAGCGCGATGTATGGCCCATAGGCTATGTAGCCCGGGTCCACCCTCCCCACCCGCGCCACCCGGGAGGTTTTGAACGCGCCGCCATGCCCCTGCTCTTCAATCCCCACCCTTTTGCGCAGCAGCGACGCAGGGATTTTGAGCAGGTGGGGCTGGGCAAGATCGATCACCCTTTGAGTGACTTTTGCGAAGGGATACTCCCCCTGGTATGGCAGGAGGGGATAGACCAGCAGGACAGTCCGCTGCGCCAGGGAGTTGGCATGGATAGCCCAATCGTGAAACTCCTTCTCGAAACGCCACCATCCCATGGTCCCAGGAGTATATTGCTCCCCCATGACGCGGGCATAGCCTCTTTTCTCCTGATAGAAAAATTCCTTTATTTCTTTGTCCAGCCAGCGATAGAGGAGGGAATGGCCGGAAAATATCTTGTGCCCCTTTCCCTTCTGCCAGGGAGCGCGGGCCGGACCGCGCCACAGGTGGACCACCGCCATGTCGTCCACGGACCACTGCAGAATGATGATATCCGGTTTTATCCTGGCGCCCTCCCGGGCCAGTATTCTGGCGTGCCAATCCATCTGGGCCAAAGGATCGCTCCACACCTGCATGTCGTATTTCGCTGCGCTATGGCCCAACAGCTCCATCAGCCGGGAGGGGTACAGCGTTTTCCAGTCCTGGGTCGTCGCGCCCCTGGTGATGGAGTCCCCCAGGGTCAGCACCCGCAGGGTCCCCTCCTGTTTTGGGCCGGAGGAATATGGACCCCTATCCGCCTCCGGATACTCGGCCTGGAAGTTATGGGTGTACGGCTCCGGATTCATCTCCTTTGGGAAAGCCAGCCGCAGCCCCAGCTCCCCAAGAGCCACCGCTCCTGCGACCAGCAGGATGACCAACCGGGCGGCGAACCATCTTTGCCGCGTCCAGGTCATCCATAGCAGGAGGCGGAGAAACACCACAGTGCAGAAGACGAACACCAGAGTGAACAGGTCGTTGAGCCGGACCAGGGCGCCCAGAATGGAAAAAGTTATAGGGCCGGTGACCGCGTATATGGCCAGGCAGAGGGCGTACACGATGATGGCCACCCCAAGCAGGTATTGGAAGAATGTCTTCACACGGCCAGAGCCCGGGGCGCCATCCCTCATGCTGTTTTCGTATCCCTCAGCGCTTGTTGGTGATCTGTTCCGCCAGCGCCTCGGCCAGCACGGTGTGGGCCCTGGGGCCGGGGTGGGCGTCGAAAAGCCGCGCGTGGGTGTTGAAGGTCTTCAGCTTCTCCACCGGATTCACGATCTCCAGTTTGTAGTCCACCGGCACATCTATGGTGTCCAGGGCCAGGTCCGTCTCGCCGAACCATTCCACCCGAAACTCCACCTCGTTTAGCATCCGCCGCTCCACTGTAAATGGGAGGGTGAACTTTTTCCACTGGCCCACCTGCTCCATGTCCCTGGCGTATATCGTTCGGGAGGACATGATGGTCTGCCCCACATCGGTCACCACTTCCAGCAGGGCGACCCTGGCCCCTTCCGGCGCCGGGGAGAGCAGCTTGAGGTTGAACCCCGCCTGGTGTTGGCCCCGTCCGAAGTTGATGTAGGGGCCGAATGTCAGATGACCAGCGATGGTTTTGCCGACCCGGGCCACCCTGGCCAGCTCATATGTGGAGCCGAGCCCCGGCTCGTCCAGCCCATCGCGTTTGGGCAGATAGGCCGCCGGGATTTTCATCTCGTGAGGTTTGGCCAGGGAGATCATGGCGTCGGTGACTTTGGCGAAGGGATACTCGCCATGGAACGGCAGGGATGGATAAACCAGCACTATGGATCGGCCCGCCAGGCCATTGGCGAAGGTGGCCCACTTGTGGAACTCCCTGGCGAACAGCCACCATCCTTTTTTATATGGAACCATGTTGGTGTTCAGATACTGGGCGTATTCCGCCCCCTGCTGATAGGCCAGGGTATACAGCTTGCCGTCCACCAGACGGTAGAGGATGGACCATCGCTCCAGATAATAGTGAACCGGATTTTTCTGCCATGGGGCTTTTATCGGCTTGGGGCGGCCCAGCATGATCTCCGTATCGTTCATGAACCACTGGTACACGATGATATCCGGGTCCACCTCTTCCCCCACGTTGTTCAGGTTCTCCGCGTGGTAGTCCACCTGCATTCCCGGCAGGGCCCACACCTGCATGTCATATTTCTCCGAGTCCTTGTTCAGGATCTTCAGCAGCTTGTATGGATACAGATCTTTATAGTCAGGCACCCCCATGCCAAAGGTGATGGAATCCCCCTGCACCATGATCCGCTGCACCCCGGGGGCTTTGGGACCATCGGAATATGGGCCCCGGTCGTTGTTCTGGGTCTTCCCCGCGTCGTTGAAGGTAAACCTGGGCGGGTTCATATCGTCCGGATACTTTATCCGATAGAACGCCTCTATCGAACCGAGCGCAACCACCGTGGAGATGGAGAGGATGATGACGTCGAAGACCCTTTTCTTGTTCCACGTTATGGCCAGCAGAAGGCGGAGGCCCACCACCACGACAAGGATCAACAGGGGATTGAACAGATCCTCCAGGACGATCTTGACACCCAGCAGGTGGAACCTGGCCGGGCCGAATAAAAGGTAATACGCCACGGCTGCGACATAGGCCACGATGGCCACGTTGAGCAGCGTCTTGGATATCCTTTTCAGTCCGAGTTGATTCTTGAGCGAGCCGATGTTCATAACCCTTGAGGAAAAGTGAAGTTTCCGGCATGGAACAGGTAAAGGAGGCAATTTACATGGGCTTTGGGGAAATGTCAATCTTCCATCCACCCCCGGCATATCCGTTGAGCGCAGTTAAAAGGCATGATATAATATTTACTTATTTTTGTAATCGACCTTCCGGAGGGGGCAAATGGATAACAGCTTCGTTCGGGTTTGGCCCAAGCCCGCATATCTTGCAGTCCTGATTCTTTTCCTGGCGGCCATGACTGGCTGTTCTTCCACCGATCCGTTGCACCTGCCCTCCTATGAGGAGATTCAGGCGGAGAACCCCCGGCTGGAAGAAGGTGTGGATCTGTCCCGGGTGGACATCGCCACCCCCGACGGCGCCAGCCTGCTGGCCGCGGCGGAGGATGGAAGCCCCCGCAGCCTGCGACGCCTGCTTGAAAAAGGCGCCAATGTGAACGCCAAGGGGGACGCCACCGGCAAAACCGCGCTCATCGCCGCCGCCGAGAATGGCTGTCTGGATTGCGTCAAGGTTCTGCTGGCCCATGGCGCGGATATCGACGCCCTGGACGATATGTACGGATACACGGCGTTATTCGCCGCCGTGGAACGGGGCCAGAAGGAAACCGCCCGGCATCTGGTGGAAAAAGGGGCCAACCTGGACGTGCTGGAACGCCGTTACCAGCGAACCGCGCTGGTGGACGCCATGATGAAAGGCAATTTCGAGATCGCCGAGATCCTGGTCAAAAGGGGCGCCAGGCTCGACTCCAGGGATAACGTAACAGGCGCCACGGCGTTCTGGTTCGCCGTCAAGTCCAACCGGCTGGAGCTGGCCAGACTGATGGCGGAAAAAGACGCAGAGCTGGACCTGGACGTGCAGGACAGGATGCTGGGGGCCTCGGCGCTGATGATCGCGGCGCATAACGGCTTTGATGAATTCGCCAGGTACCTGGTGGATCAGGGCGCCGACATCGGCCTCAAGGACGCCAACGGCAGGACCGCATTGATGATAGCCACCGACAGGGGAAACAACGATATAGCCCACTACCTCATGGAGTCTGGCGCCAGCGTGAGCGCCAAGGAGAATTTCTATAAACGTCCGCCGCTGATCTTGGCGGCCAAGGCGGGCAGGAAGGACATAGCGCTGGCCTTGCTGAAAAACGGCGCCGATGTGAACGCCAGGGATATCCACGGCGGCACCGCCCTGATGGCCGCCATCATGGCCAACAACTACGAGATGGCCGAGCTTTTGGTGGAACATGGGGCGGACGTGAACGCCAGGGACGGCAAAATGGGGGTCACTCCCCTTATGATCGCCTCGTCCAACGGGGATCTTTCCACCACACGACTGCTGGTGCAAAGCGGCGCGGATGTGAAGGCGAAAGGAAGAAACGGCAAGACCGCCGGCATGGTGGCCTGGCAAATGGGCCACAGGAAAATCTTCGCCACCCTCAAAGCCGCGGAAACAGGAACGCTGGACGAAGGGCTCAAGGCCGCGCAGCGCGGGGATTATGGCAAGGCGTTCACTCTGTTCTATCCCTTGGCCAAAAAAGGGGATCCGCAAGCCCAGGAGTATGTGGCCTCCATGTACGCCAGCGGCAGGGGAGTGGCCCGGAACTTTTCCAGGGCGCTGGAATGGTATCTCAAGGCCGCCATGCAGGGGCTTGCGTCAGCCCAGTTCAATGCGGGGCTTATGTATGCCAGTGGCTCGGGAACCGAAAAAAACGTGGCGGAGGCGATCAAGTGGTATAACCTTTCCGCCAAGCAGGGAAACGAAAAGGCGATCCGAAACCTCGAAGCGCTGAAAAAAGATCTGCCAAGATAAATACACCGGTGCGCCGTAATCCTGTCCGATGAAAACAGCGCCCCGAATAGTGATCAATCTTTATTCAGTACGCGGCATCCCGGAAACCGGGGGTCGGGTAATTACTGTACTTGTACACTACTTAGCCAACTTTTCAGCTTCCTCAAGCAGCTTTATCACATCTATATTAGGAGATATTTTTCTCTGAGCCAGCATTAACGCGGTTTTGTTATCGACATTCGTCAACCGGGCATCTGCTCCTTTGTCCAGAAGCAGTTTGACCATCGGCAAATCATTATTTGAAGCAGCCATCATTAAGGGGGTCCAGTCATTTGTAGCTGTCAAATTAACCACTGCCCCGTTTTCTATCAATACAAGAGCTGACTCAAGTTTTCCATTTTCAACCGCACCATACAGAGGATGTCCTAAATTATTGCCATTAATAATAGCTTTCTCGTTTATAGGCGCCCCTCTTGAAATCAAATCCTTTACATGATTTGTTTTTCCGGCATATGCCAAAAAATAAAGGTTAAGTGTCCCTTCTCTGCCCGAGGCCACAAGTGAAACACCTGAATGCAATAAAAGGTCTATTGCTTCATTAGTATCATTAAACCTCATTCTGCAAGCCAACCTTAATGCATTCCACCCCGTATCTTCTAATACATCAAGGTTTGCGCCATTTGATATCAAAGTCTTCATCACTTCGGTGTGTCCTAGCATTGACGCCGCCATCAGTGCGGTCATATTATTCTTGGCTTTAAAGTTAACGTCCGCACCTTCTGCAATAAGATACATTACAATATCATTATGTCCCCATCCGGAAGCTTCTATTAATGGTGTTACGCCAAATTCGCTATAGTTTGGATTAGCGCCTTTAGCAATAAGCACTTTAATCTTATCGAATTTACCTTTTCGAACAGCCTCTAATAGAAGCTCGCCTAAATTTATTTCAGCAACATGCATGTGATTATCCTCTGCTAATGCAATCGAGGAGTAAACAGTTGTCTGAACAATCAGACATATCAACATAATGTTGATTGCTATTTCAAATTTAGACAAAACACAAATTCTATTTAACAAGCATGCCATCAGTAAATATCATCCATAATCTATATACTTACATTTTGTTACATATATGTGTTACTATTGC
>JAOUPQ010000118.1 GCA_029879765.1 Nitrospinota bacterium
GACGCCCCCCGGCCATAGCGGGCCTTCTGTTGATGTTGCCTGGGGTTGCATTGTGTGCCAGAATTGAATCGGATGCATTCAACCGAACCTATGAAAAACCTGATGACAGTGGCGTTTGCGCTCTCCCTGGCCGGGTTCATGACCGGCTGTGGCAGTGGCGTGCGCGATGTGAAATATCTTGTGACCGGAGACACTTCCTCTGTGGAAATCCAGGCAAGGGTGGACAAGGGAGATATTTTCGACGAGAAAGATATAAAGCTGCCATGGGAGAAGGAATTCGCCCTCAACGTCAAATGGCCGTTGCGACTGTGGGTGAAGAACCAGGGCTCGCTATCCTTCACCGCGCAGATATTCGTGAACGGTGAGTTGGTGGCGGAGGGGACCGGCTCTGGCCTGTATGATGAGCTGGAACTGACCTATGATGGCTCCAGCCAGGCCCGGGCCCCAACCCAACAGAAACGGGCCGACGCTATTATAATGACGGCCTTGTGATTGTCATATTGCATCTATAACTGATATCCGCATAATAACCTATAACGAGATGGATTAATCCGGTAAGCCTCCCCTTTTTTAATCCATGATGTTATAATCAACAAAGGCGCGGTGGCGGCCTGTGGATTTTTCGCTGATACAGCCGCGGGAGAATCAACCTGCCAGGCCTGCTTGTTTTTATGCTTTTCCCGTGGAGTTCCTGAACCGGAGTTATGATGCGATGATAAAGAAGTTTTTGATCTTTTCGGCCTTGGCTGCGGCGGCCTATTCGTTCGGCGTGGCGGCCATTGACGGCCCGAACCATGCCCATGGCGCCCAGGCGGTCGCATCCTCCCCAGAGCCATCGGAGAACCCGCCCGCCCCTGATTTCAAGCTGGCGGATGTGATGAACGGGGGCAAAATCACCCTCTCATCCTATAAAGGCAAATGGGTGTTTCTGAATTTCTGGGCCACATGGTGCGGGCCTTGCGTGGTGGAAATGCCCATGATGAACAACCTGTACCACCACCTGAAGAAGGAAGGGCTGGCGATGGTGGCGGTGAGCGTGGACGAAGGCGAGGGTTCCTCCCCCATGATCAAGCAGTTTGTCTCCAAGCTTAAGCTGGATTTCACCATCCTCCACGACCCAAGCAACTCCGTGATGCGCGAGTATGGAATCCGCTCAATCCCCCGCACTTTTTTTGTGGACCCGGAAGGCAACATCCAGGCCGCCGCCGAGGGTGTGCGTGAATGGGACAACCCGGAAATGCTGAAATTTTTCCGTGGAATCATGGAGGACTATAGCAAAAAGAAAGCGGAGCAGAAAGGCAAAACAGGCGCCAGCACATAAGCGATCCGCCAACGAACCCGGCCCCCCGGCTGGCTCCTCGTCCGGCCAACCAGCCCAGGCTAAACCAGCTTCACTTCCCCCGCGCCCTGCTGGATCTCACCCAGCCGGAAAACAGTCTCCCCCTCCCTCTCCATGGTGGCGGCCAGACTTTCCGCTCTCTCCTTCCCCACGGCGATCACCATCCCCACGCCCATGTTGAACGAGCGGAACATTTCCGCCTCCGGAGCGTTGGCGCCCCTCTGGATCAGGTCGAATATGGGAAGGGGGGTCCAGGACTTCTTTTCTATCACAGCGTTGAACTTGCCCGACAGAATCCGGTGGACGTTGTCCGGCAACCCCCCGCCGGTGATGTGGGCAAGACCGGTGACCTTGTATTCATCAAGAAGGGGCAGCAGCACCCGGGAGTAGTCCCTGTGCGGCTCCAGCAGGGCCTCCCCCACTGTCCGCCCCAGCTCCGGGGAATGATCCTCCACCCCCATGCCCAGCGAATCGAGCAACGCCATGCGCGCCAGGGTGTATCCGTTGGTGTGCAGCCCGGAGGAAGCCAGGCCCAGCAGCGCGTCCCCTTCCTTGATCTTGTCGCCGGTGATAACCTCCTCTTTTTCCACCAGACCGGTGATCACCCCGGCCAGGTCCACCTCGCCGGGCAGATAGACTCCCGGCATCTGGGCGGTCTCCCCCCCCACCAGGGCCAGGCCGGATTTCTTGCAGGCGCGGGCCATCCCCTCCACCAGTTTTTCCACCGTTCCCGGCTCCAGCCGGGAGGAGGCGATATAGTCCAGGAAAGTATATCCCCTGGCGCCCTGGCACAGGATATCGTTCTGGCAGTGGTTCACCAGATCCTCGCCCACCGTATCGAAAATCCCCATCATCCTGGCCACCATCATCTTGGTGCCCACTCCGTCGGCGCTTTGCACCAGGACGGGGTGTTTGTAGCTTTTCAGGGCGGGGCCCAGGTCGTACAGCGAGCCAAAAGTCCCCAGCCCCACCAGCACCGATGGGGTATGAGTGGCGGCGGTGAACTCCTTGATTCGGCGCAGGCTTTCCATGGCGGCGTCGATATCCACCCCCACGTCT
Organism: Nitrospinota bacterium; assembly: GCA_029879765.1. Classification (GTDB taxonomy): domain Bacteria; phylum Nitrospinota_A; class UBA7883; order UBA7883; family UBA7883; genus JAOUMU01. The sequence continues at coordinate 2,399 of JAOUPQ010000118.1, forward strand.
TTATATGTGGTCTGTTTTTTCATTGAATTATGGCTTCTTGGCCTGTTGGAAACGTTATATCCTATTTTATATGAATTGCGCATTATACCCAAAAATAACAGTGGCGGGGAGGATCCTTTGAACGAGGAGAAGAGCAAAGGCGCCATCCTGGTGGTGGATGACGAGGAAAGTGTGCGGTTCATCCTCTCCAGGAGTTTGTCCGCCAGGGTGGCGCGGGTGGATGTGGCCCGCACCTTCGCCCAGGCGGAGGCGATGCTGGCCGAGAACGACTATGACATCGTGTTCCTGGATATCAACCTTCCGGGAGGCTCCGGGCTGGACCTGTTCGGCCATGCCACCTCCGGGCCCAGGACCCCTTCGGTGGTGGTGATGACCGCCGAGGCCACCATGCAAAACGCAGTAACCGCCATGCGCCAGGGGGCTTTCGATTACATCACCAAACCGTTCGATATGGACATGATAGAGATCCTGACCGAAAGGATACTGGAATATCGCGCCATGAGCGCCGAGCTGGGGGCGTTGCGCTCGCGCAGGGAGGTGGGGGATTCGGACGATATGGTGGGCCAGTCCGCCCCCATGCAGAGCCTTTTCAAGTTCATCGGAAGGGCCGCCGACTCCACAGACACGGTGCTGGTGACAGGACCCACGGGGAGCGGAAAGGAGCTGGTGGCAAGAGCGCTGCACTTCCACTCCCGTCGCGCCGCGGCGCCCTTCGTCACGGTAAACTGCGCGGCGGTGCCCGGGGAGCTGCTGGAGTCGGAGCTTTTCGGCCATATGAAAGGCGCTTTCACCGGTGCGGTGGAAAGCCGCGAGGGAAAGTTCGCCGCGGCAGGGGAAGGCACGATCCTGCTCGACGAAATCGGCGATATGCCGCTGCCCCTGCAGGCCAAGATGCTGCGGGTTCTGCAGGAACGCGAATATTACCCCGTGGGCAGCTCCCGGCCGCGCAGGACTTTGGCCAGGGTGATCGCTTCCACCAACAAGAACCTGGACGAGGAGACACGATCCGGCAGGTTCCGGGAGGACCTGTTCCACCGGCTTAACGTGCTTTCCACCCATGCCCCCACCCTGGATGAGCGGAAGGAGGATATCCCCGCGCTTGTGGAGGCGTTTTTGGCCCGCGCCGCCAAGACCCTGGGCGAGCAGCCGAAGCGGGCCAACCCGGAGGTGATCGAGGCTTTCATGGCCCGTCACTGGCCGGGCAATGTGCGTCAGCTGGAAAACGCCATCCGCCGGGCCGTGGCCCTGGCCCCGGGTGACGCCATCACATTGGAGGATATCCCTTCCGAAGCGGGGGGAAGAGCGGTCCTCACCTCCCCAGGCGCCGCAGGGCTGGAAGAAGCGGCCAGCGCCATATATCCCGCCATCGCGCCCGGAGCGGTATATGAAACCGTGATCCGCAGGGTGGAAAAGGCGCTGATCCTTACAGCGCTCCAGCGCAACGGCTATGTGCAGTCCAAGGCCGCCGAGGAACTGGGCCTGAACCGGAACACGTTGGCCAAAAAAATCGCCGAACTGGGGATAACAAAAGGGAAGGGAGAATAATGCGGCCTTTTGCATGTTGTGGTCCCTCCCCCTGGTCGGCCAAAATAACGGAAGGAGCCTATGGACTTTAGCAGGATTTATGGTTTCTTCTTTCCGGAGGAGGTGGATTTCTTCGGCCCTATGGACACCATGTACCGGCTCATCGATGAAACCTTGCATGTGTATATAGAGTCGGCCACCAAACAGAACCTTTCCCCGTTCGATCGGGAGAAGCTGCTGACCGATTTAAAGGCGCTGGAGCGGAAGGGGGATCTGGTGGTGCAGGAGGTCACCTCCGGGCTCAAGCGCAGCTTCACCCCCCCCTTTTCCCCCCTGGAGCTTCGGCGTCTTTTTTCCTGCCTGGACGACGCGCTGGACAACCTGTATGAATCCGCCATGATGAATATCACGGCGGAATATCGGGGCGGCTTGCCCCCCTTTGTCCTGGAACAGCTTATGACCTTCCAGCGGGGGATAGCCCTGGCGTCCAAAACGGTGGACCAGCTCCGCCAATCTCGCCAGGGCACCAGCGAGTTGGCCACCACGCTCACCGCCATGTGCGACATGGAGATGGAAGGGGACAAGATATATTGGCGGTGGAAAAAGGAGATTTCCGCCGTGTTGAACCGGGCGGCGCTGGGGGGCGACCTGGCCGCGTATCGCAGGGCGGAGATGGACGAGAAAATCCTGGATCAGCTGGAGGATTTGCTAGACTCCCTGGTGGGGATGATGAAGGTTATCCAGGGGATGATCATAGAGCATGCCTGATCCGCAAATCGGGGCGCTGGCGCTGGTGACGCTGCTCTGCCTGGGATTTAATTTCATCAACGGCTTCAACGACGCGGCCAACTCCGTGGCCACCACCATCGGGGCAAGGGCGATGACCGTGCCGGCGGCCCTGGCCACGGCGGCGCTTTTTAATTTCATCGGCGCCTTTTTGTCCCACAAGGTGGCGTACACCGTGGCCACGGGGGTGGTGGAGCCGCAGTTCATGAGCATGGGGCTGATCATGGCCGCATTGATGGCCGCCATATTGTGGAGCGTGGGGGCGTGGAGCATGGGGCTGCCTTCCAGTTCCTCCCATGCGCTCATCGCCGCCCTGGCAGGGGCCGCCATGGCCAAGGCGACCGTGGAGAGCGGATCTGCGGATGTGTTCAACTGGTCCAGCCTGGGCGATGTTATCATGGCGCTTTTCGCTTCCCCCTTTTTCGGGTTCATCGCCGGTTTCGTCGTGTTCCGGTTTTTCACCCGATTGGCCCACGGCGTTTTCACCAATGTATCCAACTTCCAGGCCAACCGGGTCTTCGCCCGTCTCCAGCTTCTTTCCGCCGCAGTGATGAGCCTGGCCCATGGAGCCAACGACGCCCAGAAGACCATGGGGCTTCTGGCCCTGGCGCTGTTCCAGGCAGGGGCCCTGCCGAAGTTTGAAATCCCGCTCTGGGTGACCATCCTATCCGCCGCCTCCATAAGCCTGGGGACATTGCTGGGGGGGATGAGGGTGCTCAAGACGGTGGCGAAAAAGATAACGGAGATGCAGCCGATCCACGGTTTTTCCGCAGAGAGCGCCGGGACCGTGGTGATAGTGGGGGCGTCGTTACTGGGCATGCCGGTCTCCACCACCCACGTGGTGATATCCTCCGTGGTGGGGGTGGGATTTTCCAAAAGCGTGCACCGGACCCCCAGGGACACACTGGTGGCCATTATCCGCGCATGGTTTCTCACTATCCCGGCCACCATGGCGCTGGCGGCGGCTATATACTTCGTCTTTATGGCCTAGGCGGCCGATGACGCCAGGAGCTACTGCGAGTCGCGATACTTGAAAGAGAGCCGCAGCTTGGTTCGGTATGCGATGACTTTTCCTTCCTCGATCTTAAGATCCTGCTCCATGACCTCCGCCACGCGCAGGTCATCCAATGTCTTGCTCACCCTTTCCACGGCGGCGCAGGCCGCGTCCTCCCACGATTTTTCCGAAGAGCCGATCACCTCGATCACCTTGTAAACGCTTCTGGTCATGTCGCATCCTCCAAAATGTTAATAGATTTCAGGTCAGCCTTCCTTTCAAATCCTCCAGCGCCACCAGCCACTCCTCATGTTCATCCGTCTCCCGCCAAAGCTCGTCCAGCTCGGAATTTTCGGCCTGGATTCTCTCTATAGCCTGCAGCGCCATTTCGGTCAGCCATTTCTCCTTTTCCTTTCGGGGGCCGGATATCATGTTCACTCCCGCCAAAAGATCGTTTTCCTCCAGCCATTCCTGCGCTTGTTGCGGAAAATTATCGGAGATGGAGCCTTTTAGCGCAGCCAGAAACTCCGCAGCCACCAGCGCCTCCACCGCGTCATCGGAATCAATGACTTCATCCGTGCCTGTGCTGGCGATGGCATGCAGGGTGGAGGCCAGAATCGTGGCGCCTCCATCCACTTCCGCCAGCTCCGCCACCAGATCCATCGCCGTGTCGTTTTCGAAACTACCCACTCCCCAGACGCCCATGCTATCTCTCCATAGCCGGTGAATAATCTATCGGCATTTTACCACCGACAATGAGAGCGCAAGATGTTTTTTAGTTCCGGACCATGGCGAATTTTGGCTTTGGCATATCCGGCCATGGAGTATATCCTATGGGGATATTAGGAGGATATTAATGGCTACAAAGAAAACTAGTGACAGGGTGATCGAGATACTAAACCAGGTGTACACATCCGAGATCGGCGCTATCGGTATATATATGGACCAGCACGCCAGGATGGACGATCAGGGGCTGAAGAAATTCGCCGAAAGGTTGAAAGGGGACGCCGTGGAGGAGATGGGCCACGCCGAGAGCCTTATGGAGCGCATTCTATATGTTGGCGGCGCCATGAAATATGAAAAACACGAGGTGCCCAGGGTGGACATGGCGGATGTGCCCTCCATCATCAAGGTAAATATCGACCTGGAGGTCCGCGCCATCGAAAGGCTTAATAATGGGATCCGCATGTGCTACGAGGACAACGACAACGGCACCAGGCTTCTGCTGGAGAGCATCCTGAAGGATGAGGAGAAGCATCTTGATGAATACGAGACCCTGCAGGAAAACGTGGAGAAGTACGGCGACGCTTTCATCGTCAACCACCTGATCTGACCCGTACGCTCCCGGGCCCAAATCATAAAAACGGCCCGGGGGTGTTTTTTTGCGACAAAGGTGATTCAACATGCGCAGATCGTTAAAGAAGTGGGCTGTGGTAGCGGTTATCATTCCAGCGGTTCTGGTTGTGGCTGTTATTCATTGGTTGCGCCCCCCCCCCTTATACAATCACGGAAACGGAAAAAGCCGCGCAAACCCTGATCCATCCTCAGGCTTTCGATATCGAAAAGAGTAGAGCGGATTTTAATTTTTTCCATACCAATTACAAGGTCAAGTTGGCATACCCCTCCTCTGATATTTACAACTACTACCATGATGAGCTGACAAAGCTTGGCTTTCTTGTTTTCAAAGATGGCTTGTTACAAATGGAAGGACCCACCAAGTGGTCAATGTTTTTAGAGTCCAGCAGCGAGGCTTTAGTCCATCAACAGATGGGAGCATGGAGAGACAAGGAAGGCAAAAGGTATTTTCACTTGGTTCAACGCTACTATTCAAGCTATGGGAGCCGGGAGGAAATGTTCGAGGCGGAAATTCCCAATAACAGCAATCTCCATGTTTACTTCCAGATCATGGATTATGAGCAAATGCAAAAAGAGACCAAAATCATCAAGCTTATTGATTCACTGCCTTCTATAATTCAACGATGGGTTCTGGAATCAGTGGCTGCCGTATATGGCTCCAATGAAGGGTGACTTTGCGAAGTGGAACCGGCGGGAGTTTATCAAGCTTTCCGCCTTCGGCGCCACGCTGGGCTTCGGACTTGCGGGAAAGAAAATCCTTCTCGATCCAATCCCAAGCTTTGCCCATGTAGCGAAAGCCAAAATGACTGACGATTTCCAACTACCCACCACCGGGGTGTTCGTCTGGGACGAGATCTACCGAATGAAGTTCGCCCAGGACGCCATAGATCTGGCCAACTGGGTGGAGGAAAAGACCGGCATCCCCGCCCTGGGGAACATATCGGGCCATCCATTCCCTGTGAAAAAATATCTGTTGGCCAAGGAGCGCACGATAGAAACCGGAGCCCTGACCGAGCAAGACTTCGTCCCCACCAAGGCCATTGACTACCAGACTATGTACATGGTTCACTCCAGATCGCATATCCACAAGCTGCGCATGCTGGAGGCCTCTAGGGCGGGGCTTTTGCACGGAGAAAACGTCATCCCGCCAGGGCTTATGGAATACCTGAAGATGGCTTGCGGAGGGACATACACCGCCGCCAGGATCGCCCTTTCCAGGGGAGTGGCGATGAACATGAACGGCGGATTCCACCACGCCTTCGCGGATCATGAGTCCGGCTTCTGTTATGTGAATGATGTGGCCATCGCCATCAAACTTCTCCTCGACCAGGGGTTGATCAAAAAGGCGATGATCGTGGACCTGGACGTGCACCATGGAGACGGCAACGCGTCCATCACCCTGGGGGACCGCCGGGTGGCCATCTACGATTTCTATCAGGAAGACAACTTTCCCTCGGAAAAGATACCGGTGGCCCATCCTGTGGCCATGCGAGCCATGGCCGCAACTGCTGTTACGGACCAGGTGTATCTGGAGGCGCTGCGATCCACCCTGCCAAGGGCGGTGGAGAGCGAGGCGCCGGATATCATCTTCTACCTGGCCGGGTCCGATCCTTTCCTCGATGACGTACTGGGTAGCTTTCTGCTGACCAAGCAGGGGCTGCGCCAGCGGGACGAGTTCACCCTGGAGACTGTGCGGAAAAGAGATATCCCGGTGGCGGTGGTCTGCGCCGGAGGCTACCCGAAAAGCATCGGCGATATCGTGGATATATTGAGCGGGACAATGGCGGCGGTGAAGAGTGCAGGGTAATCGATGATGTCGCATGGGCTGGCATACAGCAAGCCTCATTAACATTTCCTCCCCCCTCCCCTCTTCTCTCCGCTAAAATCTCTCCATGACAAAAAAACCTCTTCTATGCATCGTCGACGGCGCTGGCTACTATTTCCGCGCGTACTACGCCATCCG
>JAOUPQ010000119.1 GCA_029879765.1 Nitrospinota bacterium
TTTTTTTTTCTCCTGTGCTATTCAATAATAACTTCCTTTTACCTCAGGAGCGGCAATGGCGCCCCTTCTGTGTCCCTGTCCTTAGTATAGACCGGGAAAGAGGAAGTTAACACTACCCAGAACCAGGCAAAAGCCAATCCAGCCGCCCCAGGCTGGGGAGAATAGTTAGGCTGTTGTCGTTGCAAACTGTGAAAGATTTATATCGGGCTGTCCACGCTGAACATGCTCCAGGGATAGTCGAGCATAAGCTGCATCTCCGTTCCCTCGTCCCCCGTGGCCACATCCAGGCGAATGGTTACACCTGTGAAAAGTATCCGCAATCCTGTCCCGACACTTGTCTTCATGTTTTTATGCAGATCCCCGGTGGAATCGGCCACGGAGCCGATATCCGCAAAAAACGCCAGCTGGATGTTTGTGCGCAATCCCCGAATGATAAACCAGTCCACTTCCGTGTTTTCATCGGTCAGGTTCCATCGCAGCTCGGTTCCATAAGCCACGGCCTGTCCGGCGTAATACCTGCCCATCGGGTATGAGCGCAGGCGCTGGGTTCCCCCCAGTGCGGTGGCCTGCCCGTGGATATTCTGGGCGATGAGCATGTCCAGCAATGTGTTTTCTGTCTGCTGGCAGTTTGCCTTTTCCTCAGGATCCGCAATGGTGTCGCATTGCAGCCCCTGTTCGGCTCGCATCTGGTCGCGGTCTGTGATCCCCTTGGCGGTTATCAGCGCGGTGGAATAATAGGCATTGAAGGCCCACACGCTGGTCTCGCCTACGGGGTGATAATAGGTCAGGTTGACATCCAGGACATCGTATGCGCTGGAGTTTCCCCTTTCAAGAAATGTCATCCGGTCCTTTATTTCCAGGCGAGATCCCATGCGCGGATCCTGCCTGTCATCCGTCACGTCCAGAGAAAAGCCAAAAACCAGCGCCTGGAAATACTTCCGGGAGCTGTCCACATTCTCGAAGGCGTTTCCATCAGAGTCGATCACCTCTTTTATCCGTTGCGAGCCGAAACCGTATCTGGCGTACAGCTCCAGTTGACGATTGAAGTTGGAATAAGTCAGCTGGGTCGCCGTGACTTCCGAGTCCACCCGTACATGCAAAAAATCATCCTTGCTAGAGTCTATGCCCCGGGTATACGATTTGGCCGCCACCGAAGCGGTGTAGTTGGCGATGTCGAAAATCACCCTGTCCTGTAACAGGTGGTAATTCAGGATCGCCACCCCTGAGGCGGAAAAATCTCCGGTGATATAAAAGCCTGTGATGTCTGTGTCTGTCCCCCCGATATTTGTTACCGTTCCTCCGGCGCCATACGCGGTGCCGATCCCCGGCACGCTGCCGGAGAGGGGATAGAAGAAATAACCGAAGTCTTTCCGGAACTGGTCGCGTCTGCGCTCCATTCCGAACAGGACTCCATCATCGTTGGCCAGTGCGGGGAGTGTGTTTGTAACCAGGGAAAAAAGAACCGTAAGAAACAAAAGACGCGATTTCATGTTGAGCCTCCAATTCCATTGCGGGTGGACACCGGGGGAACGGCTGGAGGGGGGAAGAATCGACCCTTTGTGTTTCGCTGAAAAACTTTCATAATCCGCCCCCGGCAAATGACGCAAAGCGAACGGACGTTCGCTAATGAAAAGTATAGCTTCTGGTATAGTGTTTGTCAAAAATAATTCGCTGGCAGATATCCATGGGCCAGCAGTGGGATATTATGGGGCGCGATCCGCCGGAATGACGCGCTATGGCGCCCGGAGGGAAAGACCGCCGGAAGAGGGCAATTGCAGTTTTATGGCGAAACCGCTATTTGCGCGCCAGATACTTTTTTATCTTGGCCAGCAGGGCGTCGTCGTCGAAAGGTTTCATGAGAAAATCCACCGCCCCTCCCTGCACAGCTTTCACCACGGTTTCCTTTTTATTGTCAGAGGAGACCATGATGATCTTTATCCCTTCCATCCCCGGGGTGGAGATGATCATTTTAGTAAGCTCGAATCCGTCGATATCGGGCATCATCTGGTCCATAAGTATGACATTCGGCCGGAATTCGGCGATAGCGTCCAAGGCGGCTTTCGGATCCTGCACGGGCCGGTACTCAAACCCGGCCTTGTCCATGGTCATGGCGTATTTTTTCAAGGCGATAGGGCTGTCGTCCACAGCCATAATCCTCCCCGGGCTGGTCTGGCCTGGCGCTTCACTGCTGGCGTTGTCCATTTGTTCTCCTTGGAAGGGGCAGGCTACACGGGATCGCGGCCATTCCCCTCAACATATATCGCATTTATATTATAGGTCATTCAATGAAAAATAGACAAGGTTGTCCAAAATAATACAGGGGTTGTATTTGACTGGATCAGGCGCAAGTCACCCGGTTGCGCCCGTTAATTTTGCTCTGATACAGCGCCTTGTCCGCCGCAGCTATTAGCTGGTCCGTGGTCATCTCCTCTGTCAAGGCGCCCACCCCCAGGCTGATGGAGGTTTTCATCTTCGCATTCCCTGTTTCGAATTCCGCCTTTTCCACCGCCGTCCGCAGCTCCTCCGCCACATCGGCCGCCTGGCCAATCTCCATGGATGGCAGAATCACCGCGAACTCCTCTCCTCCATATCGGGCGGCGCAACCCCGTTCGGCCAAAACCTTCTTCATTAACTTGCTCAAACCGCGCAGGGCCTCGTCTCCGGCCAGATGGCCGTATGTGTCGTTGATTTTTTTGAAATGGTCGATATCCACCAGAACAAGGGACAAAGGCTCGCCACTGGCCTGCGCCTTGCCCTGTTCGAACACCAGTTCCTCCACGAACTTTCTGTGGTTATACAAACCGGTAAGCCCATCGGTTATGGAGATGGTTTCCAGTTTTCTGTTAAGCTTCTCCATCTGGGAGTAAGCTTTGGCCAGGTTGTCGAACAGCTTCTTGTTGCTGATATGGGCGCGCATGCGGGCGAGGAGGATCTCGTCGTCGAAGGGTTTGGTTAAGAAATCCACAACACCGCACTCCAGCGCCTTCACCACGGTTTCGTTCTTCTGGTCCGATGTGACCATAACGATTTTTATCCCTTCCATCCCCCTTTGGGTGTGGATTCTTCTGGTCAGATCGAAGCCGCTGATGTTCGGCATATTCTGGTCCATCAGGATCAGGTCCGGCTTGAAACTGGCCACGGTGTCCAGAGCCAGGTTCGGATCGAGCACAGCCATATATTCGTAGCCATGCTGTTTTAGAATCTGCTCGAACTTTTTCAGGGCGATAGGGCTGTCGTCCACGGCCATCACCTTGCCCGGCCCGGAGTCGAGCATCGATTTCTCCAGAAAGATCGACTCAACCCGCGCGATAATCTCTTTTTGGGAAGCCCCTTCGTCCAGCCATCCTCCGCGGATGACCGTCTTCTTGGCGATCAGCTCCTCGGCCATGCTGCCGATCACCAGCGCGGGAATATCCCTGGTTTTTCGTTGGGCGCCCAAAAGGTCCAGAAACATAGGAGCGGTCATTTCCGGCAGGGAATATGAGCAAATAATCGCGTCAACGTTCCCCGCAGATGCCTTGACAAATCCATCCTTGGCGCCCGAGGCCCGGGCCACGCCTATGCCATGCCGGGCAAAGTGGTTTTCGATGTTGCCCAGAAACGCAGGATTCTTGGAAACCAGGAGGAGGGTCTTCCCGGCCATTCCCATGAAACTCAATTCTGGCAATATCATCCGTTCGGTTTCCCCGGAGGAAGACTGATGTTGTTAATAGGACAATCTAGATTTTAACAGAAACATCCCCTTGATTAATCCATACTTTTCATGACGGCAAACTTTACAGGATATTTTGGCGCTTATGCTATATAATGGCGCGGTTCGGGTTTATCCATTTATTCCATACGGCGGCGGGGTTCGCTGTATCCACAAAATTAATATGTACAACAAAGGGACAATCAAGCTATAGGAGCCATTCTCATGTCTGAAAAAACTTGTTTCACCTTAGACCATTCCGAACTGCCAAAACAGTGGTACAACGTGGCGGCGGACATGCCCAACCCGGCCCAGCCTCCGTTGCATCCAGGCACAGGCCAGCCCGTGGGGCCAGACGACCTGGCGCCTCTTTTCCCCATGGATCTTATCCTCCAGGAAGTGAGCCAGGAGCGATGGATAGACATCCCGCCCGAGGTGCTGGACATCTATTCCATGTGGCGGCCCACCCCGCTGTATCGCGCGCGGCGGCTGGAAAAGGCCCTGGGGACACCGGCCAAAATATATTACAAATACGAAGGCGGCTCCCCCGCCGGCAGCCACAAGCCGAACACCGCCGTGCCCCAGGCTTATTACAATAAAAAGGCGGGGATCAAGAAGATCGCCACGGAGACCGGCGCAGGCCAGTGGGGCAGCGCTCTTTCCTTCGCGGCCCAGATGTTCGGCCTGGAGGCGCTGGTTTATATGGTGAAGGTAAGCTATTACCAGAAGCCATATCGCCGCTCCATGATGCAGTGCTGGGGCGGCAAGGTGCTGGCCAGCCCGTCGGACACCACCCAGATCGGAAAGAAAATCCTGGCGCAGAATCCAGACTCCCCCGGCAGCCTGGGGATAGCCATCAGCGAGGCGGTGGAGGTGGCCGCCTCCAACAGCGACACCAACTACTCCCTCGGCTCCGTGCTAAGCCATGTGCTGCTCCATCAAAGCGTCATCGGCCTGGAAGCGGAAAAGCAGATGAAGCTGGCCGGAGACTATCCGGATGTGGTGATCGGATGCTGCGGCGGCGGATCCAACTTCGCCGGGATATCCAACGCCTTCGTGAAGAACAAGATCGCAGGCAAGGACACCAGGATCGTGGCGGTGGAGCCTGCCTCCTGCCCCACGCTGACCAAGGGGATATACTCCTATGACTTCGGCGACACGGGCCAGATGACCCCGCTGCTGGCCGCCCACACCCTGGGCCACGACTTCGTCCCCCCCTCCATCCACGCCGGCGGCCTGCGCTATCACTCGGTGGCTTCCCAGACCAGCCAGCTTATGCTCGATGGGATTATCGAGGCGGCGGCCTATCCCCAGGTGGAGTGCTTCGAAGCGGCGGTGACCTTCTGCCGCGCCGAGGGTATCATCCCGGCGCCGGAATCCTCCCACGCCATCCGGCAGGCGATAGTGGAGGCGATGAAGGCCAAGGAGGAAGGGAAAGAGCGGACCATACTGTTCAACCTCTCCGGCCATGGACATTTCGACATGACAGCCTATGACCATTATTTCGCCGGAGACCTGGTGGACGATCACATGGACGAGGCGGGTGTGGAAAAAGCGCTGGCGGCCATCGCCCAGTTGCCAAAACCTGCCGGTTACACAGGCAAGCCCACCAGGGTGTAAGGGGCGAGAACCTTCACAACGGACAGGGAGCCGTTCTGCTGGCAGATTGACGACCCGTCGGGTATTTACAACCCGGCGGGTTTTTTTTGTGGCTCGGCCTCTATGCCAGCCACTCCGTCACTGCGGATTCTTCAGTTGCAGGGGATTGGTGAAAATGGAGGCGTTGGGGATCATGTAGGTTGTGTCCTCCCCGGAGAGGATTGTGTAGCGCATGTTGATTTCGGTTACACGCCCCTCGCAGCCGGACACCACCAGATAGTCCCCCTCCTTGAATGGCCGATGCACAAGGATCAACACCCCCGCAAGAAGGTTGCTGATCACATCCTTTAACGCAAAACCCAGGGCGAAACCGCCCAGCCCAAGACTGGCTATGATAGGGCCCATCCGCACCCCCATTGTGTCCAGTCCTGTCAGCAACCCGATAAGGATAATCACGTAGTAGCATGTGGAGGAGATCAGCTTGCTTATATATTCGGTTCCCCCCACCGTCGATAGAATCCTGTGGCTCATGGTTCTGGCAATGAGGGCCATGACCCAGAACAGCAGGATCAGCGCCAATCCTCCGGCGATCCTGGGCAAGTATGTCGATGCGACCTGGCTGATTTCTTCCATATTCATCCTCCCATAGGATTATTTCATCGCCGCTACATTATATCCCCATCCCCATTCCTGCAGGCGGCGCGGCCTGTGGATATTATACCCAATATGTTATGGGCCATATGTCAGGAGCGACAGCGGGCTGTCGGTCAGGTCCATGAGCCTGGGCTGGAACACTGCCACAGGCTCGCCGGGCAACGAAAGGCCCGCTATATCGCTGCAGACGAGCCTGGTCCGGGCAGGGGCGAGCTGTGAACCTGTGATCATGGGAAAAAGCTCCCCCCTCGGCACGCTATGAACTTTTATTCTGGAGGGGTATAGGTCGAAGAACCGCTCCGCCCATCCGCAATAGACTGTTGTATCGCGATCCGCCTCCGCCTCCAGCCACTGGCGCATCTGAAGGGGGGGCGGGAGAGCGGAATGACGATTGATATGCGCTCCCACCGCGCCCCCGGCCATCATCGCCGCCGCCAGAAACAAGACCAGCGGGGCCTTTCGCGCCATGGGCGCCAGGGCGATGGCCACCACCGGAATGAATGGAATAAAATGCCTGACCTTGGTCACGTTCTGTCCTATCATCAGCCAGCAGAGATAGAATCCCGCGCCGATGACCAAAGCCCTCTGCGCCGGGGAGGAGCGCCAGTTGTGTTCGAGAGAGGGGATCTGCCTCCCCATGCCCACCACCACCAACAGAGCCATGGGCGCTCCCGCCAAAAAGCCCCACAGGCCGGGAGCGATGCCAGCGACAGCGCCAAGGTTCGTCAAAAGAAAACCGGCTCCGGTGGTCAATTCCCTTCCGGCGGCCGCGCCGCCCCAGTCGATGAAATGCCCCCGGGTGAAAGCCAGCCCGGTATTTAAAAGGTCAACCAGACCGATGGGCCAGGCCAGGGGGAGAAGCCATGCCCCGGTTCCGATGGCCATCCCTGCTGTCAATGGCGCCAGCCGTCCCCCGGGCAAGGCGGTGATGGCGAACCCCACAGCAAACGGCCACCACGAAAGCCGCACTCCCAGCATCAGGCCAAGCAAAACCCCGGCGATTGTCCATCTTCCCCCCCGCTCGCCGCCATCATGGACCGCCAGGGCGGATAGACACAGAAGCGCCAGCCCCATCGGCTCGGAAAATATCTTGTGGCCAAACTGGAACACCACCGGGTTGGCCATCATCGCCGCCAGCAACGCCATCGCCTCCATCCCGGAGGCGCTACCCCGCGCAAGGCCGAGCAAGGCCACCATGGCCACAGCCATGGATAAAGCGGACACGCAGATCAACCCCCATTCCGCCGAGCCGACCAGCGAGGCCATGACTTTTCCCGCTGCGATATATACCGGATAACCGGGAAAATGGGGCTGGTGCCAATGTATGTCGAACCGACCGACCCCCAGAACAAAGTTCACTCCGTCATGGTCGTCCGGATATGGGGTGGCGACCAACAACGACACCACAGGAAACAACGTAACTACAGCCAGGATCCATGTGTGTTGTGGGATCCTCATCTGAAACAGGCCTTTTTTCGAAATACGACTTTCTCTGATGACAAATCCACAACAGGCTAGACCGCGATGGAGCCGGATTCGCGAAGGAGAGATCCGGCGCCATAATCCTCTTCGTGGGCAGGATTATGGCCGTTGGGATTCATCAGGTTCCTGGCCCACTGCCGCCCCATCAGCATCGCCTCGTCCATGAAGATATAACGGAACAGCCCCTGCCGCCCCAGCGACGTCACGTTGGGGTATTGACGCGCGGAGAGCAAAGCCGCATGTCGCAAGGCGGCCGCCTGAATGGTCAGCAACGGGTATGCGTGTTCGGCGTATGTGGAGAACACCCCCGACACATGGGGTCCCAAACGATAGCCCAGACGACTCATCCCCTCCAGGGCGCGATCCTGCAACTGCCCGTCCGGCATGTTCCACACATCGTCATCCTTGCGGCAAGGGATCTCCAGCATCACGGAGGTCCTCCCCTCCGGGGCGGAATGGGGGCTTCGCCGTTTCGGTTCCTGAACCCGGGTCATGATTACCTGCGGCGACGGGGTGTATTGCCATGTGTAGGGAGAGAGGTCCTCGATGCCATCTAGCATTATGTTCAGGAACCGCAGGCTCCTGTGCCCCAGGCCGGTTCCGGGGTTGGCGGTCGGGTCGATCATGTCGGCCAGTCGGTTCAGCGGCGCGGTGGAGAGGAACGTGTCCCCCTCGATGTCCATGGCGCCGCCGCCGCTGTCTGTAACCCTTATTGCCACGGCCCTGCCGTCGCGCATGACCAAAGAGCCAGCGTCGGCCCCGGTGATCACTTTCCCCCCCAGCGTTTCTATCCGGGCGCCCATGGTCTCGAACATTTCCCCAATCCCCCCCACGGGGTACAGGTAACTTGCCGCATGGGTCTTGGTTGTGCCAGAGAGGCCGATACTCTTTCGCAGCGTGTCGATGAATCTCGGGGCCGGAATCCTGCTGGCGGCCCACTCCCCGGAGAGGGTGGCAGGGTCCACTCCCCACAGTTTGCGGGTATACGGGCCGAAAAATTCATGGTAAAGCGGTTTGCCGTATTTTGCCTCCACCCACTGCTGAAAGGAGCCGACGGGAGAGAGGGAGCGGGACAGCCCCGAGATGGTGGCCACGTATCCCAAAGCGAAGCGCAGGTTGGTCCCTATCGCTCCGTTTTTCAGGACATCCATCATGTTCAGGGGGTATTCGAATCGACGGTCCGGGAAGAGAATGCAGGAGCGCCGACTTCTGGCCAGCAGCCGGGGGCCCATCAGCTCCTTGATATCCTCCACCAGTTCATGATCACGGGAGATAAAGCGATGGCCCCCCAGGTCGAACTGGTATCCATCCCGGCGAACGGTTTTGCACAATCCGCCCAGGGAAGAGTCTTTCTCCACTACAGTGACATTGGCGCCGTTTTTCGCCAGCTCCCATGCTGCGGTCAGCCCGCAAGGCCCCCCTCCGATGATGACGACGCGCATGCTCTGTGATTACCAGTTGGCCGTCAGTTGCAGGGCCACAAGATCGGATTTCTCTCCGCCTCCTGCTGGAGTGTTCATCTGGTACTCCATCTTGAATTTTACGTTGTCCATGGCCG
>JAOUPQ010000366.1 GCA_029879765.1 Nitrospinota bacterium
GATGCCCCCGCCCCTGGAAATCACCCTGCGGATAAAGGACCAGTTTACCACCCCTCCGCCGGGGATATAGCGGGAGCCAAGCACCAGATCCGCGTCTTTGGCCGCCTCCATGAAAGCGGGGAGGTGGTCCGGGTTATGGGAGAAGTCGGCGTCCATCTCGAAAACGAATTCGAAATCGCGCTCCAGGGCCCACTTGAACCCGGCCAGATACGCCGTGCCCAGGCCCAGCTTTCCCGCCCTTTGCATCAGGTTCACCCGCCGGTCGGTGGCCATCAGCTCTTGCACCGCGGTGGCGGTTCCGTCGCTGGAATTGTCGTCCACCACCAGGATGGAAAAATCCGGCGCCACCTGGTGGATCTTCTCGATTATGCGGACAATGTTCCCGGCTTCGTTATATGTCGGAATAATCACTAGTGTGGAATTCATAGGCTGGCATTCTATTGAATAAGACGGCTCAAGTAAAGACACAGCTTCGCCAGGGCGCGGGCGTGGTAAACTTTCATATCAGGACGGCGCATGCGGATGTTATCCCACAAGGCGCCATTATCAACGCCAACGGCAGGAAAGGTGGCCATATACATGCCTTCAGAAGGGGGTTTGGAGCAATCGGTCCAGTATATAAAAGGAGTGGGCCCCCGGCGCGCCGCCCTGTTTGAAAAGCTGGGAATCAAAACCATCCGAGACCTGCTTTTCCATTTCCCCATGCGTTACGAGGACAGATCCCAGGTGAAGAAGATCGCCCAGGTGGAGGTGGGGGAGCTGGTCACCCTCGTCGCGTATGTGCGCTCCAGCGCCGCCAAACCCAGGGGGCGGGGCGGGGGAGGGGTTTTTGAAGCGGCCTTCGCCGATGACACAGGGTTCATCCGGGCCACATGGTTCAATATCTCCGGCAAGGCGATGGAAGCCAGGTTCAAGCCGGGGACGGAGTGGATAGTCTCCGGCAGGGTGGAGATAAACCGCTATAGCGGCGCCAAGACCATTTATCACCCGGACACGGAAAAGCACGATGGCGAAGCCTCCCTGGGCGCCATGGGGCGTATAACGCCCGTGTATCCCGCCACGGAGGGGCTCACCCAGAAGAATATCCGCGCCGCCACTCTGGCCGCCCTGGACTATGCGGCGGCCCTGGAGGATTTCGTCCCGGAGGCGATGAACAAAAGGTACCGCCTCCCCCCTTTGCCCGAGGCTGTGCGGGCGGTTCACTGGCCCCCAGCCGGGTTCAATACGGACGATCTGGCGCTGGCGCGGACCAGGGAGCAGAAGAAGCTTATTTTTAACGAATTCTTTTTGGCCCAGGCCGGGCTGGCCCTGAAGAGAAAAAGCAGCGCCCCCCAGCGGACGGGGCCAGTCATGGTGGCAGACCCGGAACTGATCCGGAAAATAAAGGAGCTTTTCCCCTTTCCCCTGACCCGCGCCCAGGATCGGGTTCTGGCCCAGATAGCAGGCGACATGAGCCGCGGCCAGCGCCCCATGACCCGGCTGTTGCAGGGGGATGTGGGGTCGGGCAAGACGGTCATCGCCCTGGCGGCGGCGCTGATCGCCACCCGCAATAAAAAGCAGGCGGCCATCATGGCGCCCACGGAGATACTGGCGGCCCAGATCCATAGAAAGATTTCCGCCCTGCTTGAAAAAACGAATGTAAAAATCGTGTTGCTCACCTCCGCCTCCAAAGAGCGGACTAAAACCCTGGAAAGGATCAAGGACGGGAGCGCCCATATCGTGGTGGGAACTCATGCCCTGATCCAGGATGGGGTGGAGTTTGCCGATCTGGGGATGGCGGTGATCGACGAGCAGCACAGATTCGGCGTGGCGCAGAGAGCGGAGCTGATGCGAAAAGGGGAAAGCCCCCACACCATGATAATGACCGCCACTCCCATCCCCAGGACTCTGGCCATGACTCTTTATGGTGATCTGGACGTATCCACCATAGACGAACTTCCCCCGGGCAGGACACCCATCCAGACGCGAATGTATGGCAAAGGCGCCAGGGCCCAGGCGTTGGCCATGGTTCGCGAACAGGCCCGGGAAGGAGGGCAGGTGTATATCGTCTATCCACTGGTGGAGGAGAGCGAGAAGCTGGAGCTGAAGGCGGCTCGCGTCATGTATGACCATCTGAAAGACGCGGACCTGGCTGGACTTCGGCTGGGCCTGGTGCATGGGAAGCTGAAAAGCGCCGAGAAGGAAAAAGTGATGGCCGAATTCGTGGCGGGACGGCTGGATGTGCTGGTCTCCACCACTGTGATAGAGGTGGGGGTGGATGTG
>JAOUPQ010000120.1 GCA_029879765.1 Nitrospinota bacterium
CTCGTGCGGTTGGCTGGAATACTTCGCCGATGGCCCCAACGCTGGCGCGTACGCCAGACCGATCGAGAAGAACGAACAACTGCTGGTTCCCACCATCTGCATCTATGAAGTGTTCAAGAGGGTTATTCAGCAACGGGGCGAGGACCCGGCCATATACGCCACGGCCCGGATGAAGCAGGGGAAAGTGGTGGACCTGGATTCCTCCACCGCCATGCGCGCCGCGAAACTCAGCGCCGAACTGAAAATCCCCATGGCGGACAGCATAATTCTGGCCACCGCGGAAACAAATAAGGCCACCATCTGGACATCCGACTCTGACCTGAAGGGGATTGAGGGAGTGAGGTTCGTTGATAGAAAACCTTGAAGGATGCGAAACTATGGGCAGGGAATTATAAGTATATATTCATTGTTGTAAGCTGGTTTAAATTTATGAAAGACCATCCATCAAAATTAGTAGATTCAATTGACGGAAAACCTGTGATCTATTCTGATATCTGGGATTTCGAAAAAACAAGCGCCTATGAAAGGCTGCTTATCGCTCCAGCCAATAAACATGTTGAGTTGATGATTGACCTTGCAGAGAAATGGGGCGGTTTGTATAGGCTGTTATACGTCATGATCGTATCGCGACATGAAAAGTATCCAGAAGGCAGGTATCAATGTCCAAAGCAAATAGAATTCCACGATGCAACATACTTTTTAAGGAAATACAGCAATCTATTTGAGAATGATGGCAGGCATCATATCTGGCTGGCCTCTGATGACAATAAAAGCCAATTAATATATGACCGTCATAATGTTATCTACGCCTACGGTGATATTGAAATGTATAACAATGTATTGACAGAAAAAGGATTCCGAAAAAATAAGGTCTTGTTTCCATTTATTCATTCCCACCATTTTAACAAAGATAATGACATATTTGTCGAGCAACTAATGAATGAATGGGAATGGATCCATTTTCCATTACGAGATAGTGACAGGTAAATCAGTTCCCCTTAAGGCGCGATAGACTCCGGCGTTTTGGTCTCTGCCGCAGTTTCCTCTTCCAGCATTTCCTCCGCCTTCTCTTCCCGCTCCTGGATGCCGCCTAGCGTATCGCCATCTTTCCACAGGAAGTAAAAGCCGGGCGTCGTCTGCGCCACGAATACCACCAGGTGCATCACCACCGCCACGGAGAGCGCCGTCTCCTTGTCCACGCCATAGAACATCAGCCCCGCCATGGTGGCCGCGTGGTATGCCCCCACGAATCCCGGCCCGGACGGCACCATCAGGCCGAACACCTGGGTCACCAGCACCACGAACCCGGAGGACCAGGGCAGTTCCAGCCCCATGGACTGGAAGATGAGCAGGTTGAACGGCGCCGCCAATGCCCACACAGGCACGCTCCAAAGGGCTATCCTTATGATCCTGCCCCCATGGTCGATGCTGTCCAGCCCTTTGCGGATAGACTCCAGCATCTCCCGGACCTTGTGGCCCCAGGCGCCGGGGAGTATCCCGGTGGTCTTGTCGATGATCCACACCACCGGCCGGATCTGTTTATGGAACAGGTATATGATGAAAAACACCGTGATGAAAACCGCGGAGGCGGAAAGCCCGGCGATCTTGATCCCATCAAACATTTCGGCCGCATCGGCCGTGGCGGGGGTGACCAGCGCCAGGGTGATGGCCATCAGCACCACCACCGACAATCCGTCGAACACCCGCTCTATCACCACCGTCCCGAAGGCGGAGCCCATGGGCACCTTCTCCTTCTCGGAAAGCACCAGCGCGCGCACCACCTCGCCGATCCTGGCCGGCAGCACCATGTTGGCCATGAACCCGATAGCCATGGCGGAGAGGGTGGAGAGAAAAGAGATATGCTTGACCGGCTCGATGAATACTCGCCATCGGGCGGAGCGGACGCAGATGATGGAGAAGTTGATCGCTACCGCGGGGATGATCCAGACGAAGTTCACCATCTTCATCGACTCCCAGACCTTGCCCAGATCCATCTTCCAGATGGCCAGCCCGACGAACAGGAGGCTGATG
This sequence comes from Nitrospinota bacterium, assembly GCA_029879765.1. GTDB lineage: Bacteria > Nitrospinota_A > UBA7883 > UBA7883 > UBA7883 > JAOUMU01. The sequence continues at coordinate 2,032 of JAOUPQ010000120.1, forward strand.
GCCCATCCGGCCCATATGGTATATCGCTTTGTGTTTTTATGCATCGGTCGCGCCAGTTATAAAGTTTTTTGAAAAATCATCATGACCCCGGGCCTGCGTCAGCAGCTCCCTGGCCTTTCGGGTGTCGGCGCTGATCTGCTCCCGCAGCTTATCCACCGAGGCGAATCTCTCCTCGTCGCGCAACCTGTGGGCGAAAAATATCTCCATCTCCTGGCCATACAAGTCGCCCTGGGCGTCCAGCAGGTGGGTCTCCACCACCAGGTCGTCCCGGTCGAAAGTGGGGTTCAGCCCCACGTTCACCACTCCATCCAATGGCTCGCCCCCCGCCACCCTGGCGAACACGGCATACACCCCCACAGCGGGGATGACTTCCGAAGGGGTTTTCAGGTTCGCCGTGGGGAAACCCAGCACGGAGCCCCCCCTGTGATGGCCGGGCACCACCTTTCCCTCCACCGAGTAGTATCGCCCCAGCAGGGTGGCGGATTTCTCCACCGCTCCCTCGGTGAGCAGACGGCGGATGAGCGAAGAGGAGACCCGCTCCCCCTCCACTATTACAGGCTCCACCACCTCCACCCGGAAGCCCAGCTCCTGGCCCATCTTTTTCAGGTAGTCGATCGATCCGGCGCGTCCCTGGCCGAAGGAGTAGTTAAACCCCACCACCACCGTGTCCATACCCAGGCCGGTGGCCAGCTTCACAGCAAAATCGCGCGGGTGCATGGCGGCGAAAGCGCGGGTGAAGTCGGCGCAGATGGTGGTCTTTATTCCATTGGAGGCCAGAAGCTCCATTTTCTTTTTGAATGTGCAAAGGAGGCTCGGCTCCGCCCCGGAGGAGAGGAGCTTTAGGGGGTGGGGGTCGAAAGTATACACCACCGGCGTTCCGCCGATTTGTGTCGCTCGTTCCACAGTTCGCCGGAAGATCGCCTGATGACCCACGTGGGCGCCATCGAAATTGCCCAGGGTCACCACCGGTTGGACCGGTTTGACAGTCAGGTTGCGCAGGCCTCTTATTACATCCACAATGGCAGTTCGCTCTCAATCCCCAAAGCTGATGCCCACCCGCCGGGCGGTGACGACATGGCTTCCTTCCAGTGGAACTCTTTTCATCTGGTGCAGGGCTTTTTCCAGAGGAATAGCCACGATCTCCGGGGTTCGCAGGGCCACCATATGGTCATAATCCCCTTCGTGGGCATGGAACACCGCCGACGCTCCATAGCGGGTGGCCAGTATCCTGTCGAAAGCCGAAGGAGAGCCGCCCCGCTGGATATGCCCCAGCACGGTGGTTCTGGCTTCCAGGCCGGTGATGCTCTCCAGCTCTCGGGCCACCATTTCGCCCACTCCCCCCAGGCGCACTTTTTCTGAAGACTCCTCCACTATCCTTTTGATGGTCCGGTCGCCCCCCTTGGGCGTCGCCCCCTCCGCCACCACTACCACGGTGAAATGCTTTCCCCTGGCTTTGCGCTGATATATGGTCTCCGCGATTTTTCCTATCTCAAAAGGAATCTCCGGGATGAGGATGATATGCCCGCCCCCGGCGATGCCCGCCGCGATGGAGATCCACCCGGCGTCGCGTCCCATGACCTCCACCACCATCACCCTGTGGTGGCTCTCCGCGGTGGTGTGGATCTTGTCCAGCGCGTCCATCACGGTGCCGATGGCCGTATCGTGGCCGAAGGTGGTGTCCGTGGCGGAAAGGTCGTTGTCTATGGTTTTGGGTATGCCGATGATCTTGAGCCCCTTGGCGGAGAGCTTGTGGGCGATATCCAGCGTGCCATCCCCGCCGATCACGATCAGGCAATCGAGCTTGTTCAGGTTGTAATTATCCACCACCACCGACGAGACATCCTTCTCCACCCTTTTGCCATCCACCGTCTGGGAAAAGGCGAAGGGATTGTCCCGGTTGGAAGAGCCGAGGATGGTGCCTCCTCTGGGCATGATGCCGGAAACTTTATCCAGATCCAGGGCAAAGGTGTGGTTGTGTATCAGGCCGGAAAACCCGTCTTTAATCCCCACCACTTCGTCGTTATACTGATGTATGGCCGTCTTCACCACAGCCCTGATAACGGCGTTCAGCCCAGGGCAATCCCCCCCGCCGGTCAGCACACCTATTCGCATAACTTATCCTTGATATTGTTTCGTGTAGCCTTATAGATTACTAGAATTCACCCTAAATGAAAAGAATCTCATGGTCTGTCATGGGGGCTGGCCCCGTTCCCTGCCCGCTCCGGCCCATGGGCGGACTATAACAAATCCCGCGCGATCTTCAAAACCGCCAAAGTAGTCCGCAGGTTTCTGGCGGTGGCCTCCACTCCCAGGCGCCTTTCCACACTGGCGGCAAGCTTCGAGCGCCCGACCCCATCGGGAGCATAAAGATAGAAAACCTTGCCAAGAAGCGAGAATCTTTCACTGGAGGATTTAACCTGCTCCAGGGATTCCATGTCCGGTTTTGAGGGATTCCCGGCCAGGAAGTAAATGTTCAGGCTTTTCGGATCCTCTTCCCCCTCCGGGAAAGGATTGGACGACACCGCCTCTTCCATTTCCTCCAGAGCCAGCAAAATCATCCGAGTCTTGAATCCGTGGCTCATCGCCAACTCCTCCGGAATACGCTTTGCCAGAGATAGGGCTTGGGGCCGCGAACCCTTGAAAACCACATTGCCGCTCTGGATGTAACTTCTGGCCTCGGCAAAGCCGAGCCTGCCGAAAAGAGCCACCAGATCTTTCATCGGCAGAACGGAAGCCCCCCCCACATTTATCCCTCGAAACAGCGCTATCCAGGTAGTCATCGTCACAAGGTATCATATGAAGATATCTGGAGAAAGAGCTAGGTTGGGCCACGGTTTTTGATTATTTGCCTTTACTTGAAAACCATATGGCGTTACGATTGGTAACGTGAAAGATTTATCAACATATTTGAAGATAGAAAATGAAAAATCATCTTTTCTTCTTTTCAACGGACGCCCATCCCAGTCCTTTCGACATTAACATTGCCCTCGATTCCGGATTCGACACGGTGATCCCCTATGGCGCTGTGAAGCTGGAGGAGACGGAAGGGCTGACCCATGACATCATCTTTTCCCGAGGGCCCAAAGGGGCGAAACTGTCTGCCATATTCGTTGGTGGTTCTGATGTGGATCTGGCCTCGACGATCGCGGAAAAGGCCGCTTCCTCCATGACGCCCCCGTTTGTCGTTCCTGTTTTCGCCGACCCGAAAGGCGCATATTCCACAGGGGCGGCTTTGGTGGCGAAGGTGAAAAAAGCTGTCGGCGGATTCACCGGCAAGAGGGCGCTCATTTTCGGCGGAACCGGCCCGGTGGGGAAGGTGACGGCGGAACTGATCGCTTCGGAAGGGGGGCAGGCGGTGATCGTCACCTCCCGGAGCAGGGAAGCGGCCCGGACAGTGGCGGAGACTGTGGCCGGACGGTCTGGCGGCCAGGTGGAAGGGGAGTCCGCCACCACCATGGAGGAGCGGCTGGCCTTGATGCGAACCGCCGACATAGCGATCTCCACGGTGAAGGCGGGGGTGCAGGTGCTCTCCCTGGCGGGGCTGGAGGCCCTGGGCAAGCAGATCGTCGTGGCGGATGTAAACGCGGTTCCCCCTGCGGGGATAGAGGGGCTGGCCCCCCATGACGATATGAAACAGATCGCGCCGAAAGTGACAGGGATCGGCGCCCTGGCCATAGGGGTGGTGAAATACAAGGTGGAGGCGGGCTTGTTCCGGGCTTTGCTGGAACATGGGACAAGCGCCGGCTATAAGGAATGCTATGAGCTTGCAAAAACCCTGGCCTGATCCCACCCCCGTGGATCAGTCCTTGTTGGACCAAATCCGCACCGCTGTGGTGGAGTATGACGAGGCGATGGTGCTCTCCGCCTGCTCCACGGTGATAGACCGGGGAATGGACGCCTATATGGCCATATTCGACGGCCTGGTGGCGGGGATGGAGGAGGTGGGGCGGCTTTTCGACACCCACGAGTATTTTGTCCCGGAGCTTCTGATGTGCGCGGACACGGTATACGCCGGGCTAAACACCCTTCGGCCCCATGTGCGCTCCCGGCCCAATGCCCAGCCCAACGGCGTGGCGCTCATCGGGGTTATAGAGGGGGATATCCACGACATCGGCAAGAACCTGGTGAAGATGGTTTTCGAGATCGCCGGTTATAAAATAAACGACCTCGGCTCTGATGTGGGGATCAGGAAATTCGTGAGGGAGGCGGTGGAGACCAAGCCGGATGTCATCCTGGTCTCCGTGATGATGACCACTTGCGTCCCCCGGGTAAAAGAGCTGGTGGCCCTGCTTCACAAGGAGGCGCCCTGGGCCCCCATCATGGTGGGGGGGTGCAGCATGGATGACGAGAAGGTGCGTGAACTGGGGGGCGATGGCGCCGCCCCGGACGCCCACAACGCGCTGCGGGTGGCGGTGGGGCTGATGTCGGATCTGCGGAAGAAAGTGAACGAATCCGTCGGCCCATGAAAAACGGAATCAAGCTGACCAGGGGAGGGCTTTTGGAAACCCTGGCCAAATACGTCGGCATGGAAAAAGCGGACACCGAATTGCAAAAAGTATACGCATCCTTGGGGCTGGAAAAGGACGCCAGGCTGGGCCAGGAGGAGTTCGAAAAAGTGGTGGCCCAGGTGGAAAGCTCCATGGGGCGGGATGTGGGGGAGGCGATGGCCAGGGCGGTGATCACCGACAAGCTGGAGATGCGGCCAGGGGACATGGGGCGGTTTTATGAATCGTTCATGAGGATGCGCCGCAGCCTGCTGGAGCGCCAGCGAAAAGCCGAACGGCTCAACGAACGGCTGGCCAGGCTAAAGGAGCTGTACGAATCGGTGAGCTGGTCGCTGCCCATGGGGCTGTGTTCGGTGGATATGGAGATGAAGGTGACCACATGGAACCTGGGAATGGAAAAGCTGACCGGGGTGGAAGGGGAGGCCGCCGCCGGATCGGAAGCCGCCCAGCTTCTGCCGGAATATTCCACCCTGATGAAAAAAGCGCTGGAGCGGAAGGAGAGGATAAGTGAAAAACGCCTGGTCCATATCCTGCCCACGGGGCGCCGCCGGATAGAGAGCGTGGTGGTCAGCCCCATGGTGGACAGGTATGGTGTGACGAGGGGGCTTTTGATATTGGTGGAGGATGTCACCTCCCACGCCCTGCTGGAGGAGAGCGCGCAAAGGGCGGAGAAGCTGGCGTCGGTGGGGAGCCTGGCGGCGGGGATGGCCCATGAGGTGGGCAACCCCATCACGTCCATATGGGCCCTGGCCCAGGAGCTCTCCGGCCCGGACGGGGAGGACAGGGAGTTTCGAAACCGGTCGCTGGGGCAGATCAGCCATCACATCGGCAGGATAAACGACATTCTGAAAAGCCTGGTGGACTATTCGCGCCAGAAGGATTTTTCCATCGCTCCTGTCTCCCTGGCCCAGGTCGTAATGTCCGCTGTGGACCTGACCCGGATGGGGCGCAAGGGAAACAATGTGGCGGTGGTGGTCCATCTGCCGGAATCTCTTCCTCGGGTTCTGTGCGACGCGGACCAGATAGAGCAGGTGCTGATAAATCTTCTGTTCAACGCGGTGGACGCTTCCCCGCCGGGGAGCGCCATAACCGTGCTGGCCGAGGCGGCGCCGAAAGGTTTTGTGACTGTGACGGTGGAGGATAAGGGAGCAGGGATGAGCCGCAAAACCCAGGAAAAACTGTTCACTCCGTTTTTCACCACCAAGCCGGTGGGGGCGGGGACGGGGCTGGGGCTTTTTGTCTGTTACAACATCATGGAAAACCATGGGGGTGAATTGCAGGTGAAAAGCGCTCCGGGAAAGGGAACAGCTATCAGCTTCAGCCTGAAAGAGGCGGAAGGAGAAAGTGATGTATAAACCCAGACTGCTGGTGGCCGACGACGAGACCACCATCTGTGAATCGCTGAAAAGAGTGCTGGAAAAGGAAGGATATGTGGTGGATATCCGGCATGATGGGAATTCGGCCATGGAGGCTGTGGCCCGGCAATTCTACGATCTGGTGTTGACCGACCTGAAGATGCCCGGCGCCGGAGGGCTGGAGGTTCTAAAGAAGACCAGGGAAGAGTCTCCGGAGACGGCGGTGTTCATCATGACCAACTACTCCACGGTGGAGACGGCGGTGGAGGCGATGCGCCTGGGCGCCAGGGACTATATCATCAAGCCGTTTCTTCACGACGATATCAAGATGTCGATAAAAAGCGCCCTGACGGAAGGCAGGATGGCCAGGGAAAACAAGCTGCTCAAGGAAGAACTGGGCCGGGTGGTCAATCCGGAAAAGTTCGTGGGGGAATGCCCGAAGATAAAACAGGTGTATCGCCTGGTGGACAAGGTGGCCCCCACCGACTCCAGCGTGTTGATCGTGGGGGAGAGCGGGTCTGGCAAGGAGCTGGTGGCCAGGGCCATCCACCGCAACTCGCACAGGGCCGCAGAGCCCTTTGTGGCGATCAACTGCGGGGCGCTGCCCTCGGAGCTTCTGGAGTCCGAGCTGTTCGGCCATGTCAAAGGCGCCTTCACCGGGGCTGTGGCCAGCCGACCCGGCTTGTTCCAGGAGGCCAGGGGGGGGACGCTGTTTTTCGACGAGATCGGGGAGCTGCCCATGGATCTGCAGGTGAAGCTGCTGCGGGCTCTGCAGGAAAAGGAGGTTCGCCCGGTCGGCTCCAGCAAAAGCATACGAACCGACGCCCGCATCATCACCGCCACCAACAAGGATATCCTCAAAGAGGTGGAGGAAAAAAGGTTCCGGGAGGATCTGTATTTCCGGATAAACGTTCTTACCATAGAGATGCCCCCCTTGCGGGAACGGGGGGATGACATCGCGGCGCTGGCCAACCACTTCCTGGAAATCTACGCGCCGAGGATAAACAACAGGGTGAAGGCCATCTCACCGGAGGTTCTGCGCGTC
>JAOUPQ010000367.1 GCA_029879765.1 Nitrospinota bacterium
AGCCCCGGTGACGGAGACGGTGACAATCCTTTCCGGCGAAGGGGCGCTGTCCCGTGGCCGGTTGCTGGGGAAGATGGATCGCGCCGCCGGGGCTCCGGACGGCACGGGCAACACCGGCGACGGCACGATGACCGCCGTATCCCTGGGGATCGCCGCCAGGCTGGGGACATACACCGTGGAGTGTATCGCCGCCGCGGCCAATGGAGGCACGTTCAAGGTGGTGGATCCGGATGGGTACGCCATCGACGCCCAGGCGGAGGTTGGCGCCGCCTTCACCAGCGGCCACCTGAACTTCACCCTCAACGACGGAGGAGCCGACTTTATCGTGGGGGACAGGTTCGCGGTAGTAGTGGGCGCAGGCTCCGGCAAATACCGCGCCTATAACGCGGCCAGCACCGATGGCAGCCAGCATCCGGTGGCCATTCTGGGCGCGGATGTGGACGCCACCGCCGCCGACAAACCGGCCAGCGTATACCTGATGGGCTGCTTCAATGGCGCCTCGGTGACGGGATACGCCGCCGGGCTCAAACCCGCCTTGCGCCAGCTTGGCATTTTCATCAAATCAATCAGCTAAAGGAGAAAAATAGATGGCCGATATTCTGGAAACAAAAACCCTGCTCGCCGCCATCGAGCAGATCCCCCCGGCGCATACTTTTTTGCGCGACAAGTTTTTCCCCGGTTCCCAGACCCACAACACCCGCGTGGTGGAGATCGACGTGGTGAAGGCCGGGCGCAAGCAGGTTCCCTATGTCAGCCCGGTGCAGGAGGGGATCGTGATGACAAAAGCAGGGTTCAAGACCCAAAACCTCACCATGCCCTATATCAAGATAAAGTACGACGTCTCCGCCGTGGAGGCGCTCAAGCGCCAGCCGGGCGAGAATCCCTATTCCGCCCGCACCCCCGACCAGCGAGCCCAGGAGATTCTGGGCAAGCGGCTGCAAGAGGGGAAAAGGGACATCGCCCGCGCCATCGAGCTGCAGGCCGCCCAGGCCCTGGCCACCGGCAAGGTGACTCTGGCAGGTGTGGACGAGAACAATGTCTCTTTTTCCATCGAAGTGGATTTCGGGCGCGACGCCGAGCTTACCATCACCCACCTGGCGGCGGCGTACTGGACCGTGGACGCGGTCAATCCGCTGGACGACCTGCGGGCATACGCAACGCTGGTTCGGCAGAAGTCCGGGTTCAATCCCGGAAGCGCTGTCATGGGTGAAGACGCCCTGAAGGCGTTCCTGAACAACCCGAACGTCAAATCGATCATGGACACCCGCCGGTTTAACCGGGGGGAGATCAACATGACCCCATATGACGGCCAGGGTGTGAGCTATGTAGGCACGGCAGACGGTTTCGACATTTACAGCTATAGCGAATGGTACCGGGATGGCGCCGGGGCCGAGCAGCCTATGGTACCCGCCAACGGTGTGATCCTGGGCAGCGCGGGCGCCCGCAACATCGTCCACTACGGCGCGATAGTGGACCTGGAAACTGGTGGCGCTAACATTGAGCGGGAGATCTATGCAAAGAGCTGGCTGCAGCAGGATCCTTCCGTGCGCTGGCTGCTGGCGCAGAGTTCCCCCCTGGCCACCCTGCATCACCCGGATAGCTGCGCGTTCATCACCGTGGTGGCGTAAGGAGGGGATGATGGAAAAAGAGAACAAGGCCTCTGCCGACAAGACCACTGAGGACAAAGCCGCCGCCGAGAAGGCCGCCGCCGAGAAGCGTGCGCAGACAACACAGGAGACAGTGACCGCCCGTCACTCGATCAAGGCCGGGGGGAAACTCCATCCCCCCGGCTCCTCCATCACCCTGCCCGCCAGGGAGGCGAGGCGGCTGATCGCCCAGGGCGCCGTGGCTCCGACTGAGGAGAAGAAATAATGGCGGTCAGTACAATGGTCCACGACTCGACAGATGGCAGATACAGGCACGAGGAAACGGTGGCGGATGCCTCCACATCCGATCCTGTGCTGATGCCGTCGGTCCAGCATCATGATCCATATATGAAACCGGTGGTGGTGTATGTCAGCCCCGCCGGTGGCGGCTCGGCAAAAATAGAGCAAACCATCTCCAGCCCGGCGGATGTGGCAGCCGGATCCGCAGTCTGGAGTCCCTGGGCACTGGGGGAAGTCTCCGTCCCCACGTCTCATGCCCTGTGGGCTCCTATGACTGCTCTGCGCTGCGTCTCTGTTAACGGGGCCACGTTCTGGAGCGCCCTGCGATGAGCGCGCCGCTGTGGACCCCGCTGTGGA
>JAOUPQ010000121.1 GCA_029879765.1 Nitrospinota bacterium
CACCAGGGCCATGAGCAACGCCAGGGCCGCCCCCACTGCAGTGATGGCCCGCCAACTGCCACGAGCGCCATTCGCCATGGTCATCCTTAATCGCCACGGTATCCGCGGTGGCGACACGTATTATGGCCGGAAAAGAAATTATCCGTTCATATTAACAAAATAATCGTGCGCCGGAAGGATACATTCGCTCTATGCGCCCCTCTTTCTAAATTGCTTGCCGAACATAGGCGGGGTCATGATAAACTTTATGGGTAAAGTGTTGTAGCGCGATAATCGGGATGAGGGAAAAGTGGTTATGAAAAGCTTGAAAACCAAATTGGCCGCGTTGCTGGGTTTGATGATTCTTTGTGCCTCCTCGGCCATGGCTCAGGATTCCGAAACGGTGTTTGAAAGCTCCAACACTTGCAAGGAATGCCACGAGGACATCTATCGCAATTGGCGCAACAGCCTCCACGCCCTGGCTTTTTCCAATCCCATCTTCCAGACCGCCTATAACAAAGCCTATCGGGAAACCAAGGGGGAGGCGCGCAAGTATTGCCTGGGATGCCATGCCCCCACGGTGCGGATCACCGGCGATTACGACGCCCAGCTTTCCATCACCCAGGAAGGCGTGACCTGCGACTTCTGCCATACCGTGGCGAAGATCGACCTGACATCCACCGTCAATCCGTTCATGTCCAGCCCGGGAGAAGTTAAGCGCTCCGTGCTCAAGCAGGCCGAATCCCCCCATCACAAGACAGAATACTCCTCCGATTTCGCCTCTTCCAAGTTGTGCGCCGGATGCCATTCCTTCAAGAACCGGCATGGCGTGGCGGTGGGGGACACTTACAACGAGTGGAAAGCCTCCGAATACGCCAAAGAGGGAATACAGTGTCAGGACTGCCATATGCAGCAGATCGCAGGAAAGACCGCCATCGAGGGGGGGAGGGACAAGATCCACGACCATTCGCTCTCCCACAATCTGGCCTCCATGCGCGAAGCGGTGAAACTGCGATTCATTGACCCCAGGAATACGGGAAGCCGGTTCAGCGCCCAGGTGGAGATCCACAACGCCAAGGCGGGCCACAGCATCCCCACCGGCACGCCGGAGCGTCATCTTGTTCTGGAGGTTCGCACCCACGACAGGTCCGGCGGCGTGATCGAAACCCAGAAAAAGTCATACCACAAGACCATTGTGAACGCCCAGGGCGCCGAGATATTTTCCGACGGGGATGTATTCCTGCATGGCCACCAGATCGTGGAGGACAACCGCCTTTTGGCCGGAGAGAAACGGCTGGAAAAATTCGTCTTTTCAAAAAGAGTGGGGGAGATATCCAAGGTTTCGGCGGATGTATATTTTCTGTACGAGCCCCAGGTGGCCTCGAAAACGGAAATGCGGATCCCCTTTTACTCTGCGGATGTCTTTATAAAGTAACCTGCGGCCAATCTATCCTTTATGCGCATGAAGCAATGCCCGGGATTACCAAAAACCAAAACGTCACCAGGGCGGGCGCCCGCCCCAGATTAATTTGACGGTCGAACCGAGGGCGCCTATATTTAACTTAAATGCGCAAAAACCAAGTCATACCAGATACCTAAAGAGGGAATTGGAAAGGTGAGGACACCAAAACATCTGAAAAGAGCTTTGTGGATCATCGCCCTTCTTTTTGTGGCGGGAAACGCCGTGCGTCTGCTAGCGGTGCCGGAATCCTTCGGCCAGTTTGGGGAGTTTCGAGGCGCCCATCTGTCCGAGGAGCGGGAGCGGGATCCTGTTCACCGGGGAAGCGAGGTCTGCGGCGAATGCCATGACGAGCGGCTGGAGGAAAAGAACAACGGCGCCCATGGGCCGATTCCATGCGAAAATTGCCATTTCCAACCATACGCGGGGGATGAAACCCACCCGGAGGCGCATCCGGAAATTTCCCAGTCGCCAGACCGGTCCCAGCGCGCCTGCCTGACATGCCACCAGTATTTCCCCGCCAGGCCCCAGGCTTTTCCTCAGCTTGCCAACTTCCCGGAGCATATCGCGACTAACGGACCTAAACTTAAAAAAGATGATGTGGGCGCGCACACCCTTTGCGTCCATTGCCACAATCCTCACGACCCGAAAATAGACCTGGGGCAAAATGGATAAGAAAAAGAAAAACCGAAGGGCTTTTATAAAAAGCGCAGGACACGCCCTGGCGGGGCTCCTCATGGTGGTGGCGATCCCCAAGCCGGGATGGGCCCAGCGGATCCATGATATCGAAGTGGGGGAGGAAATTCCCGACTGGCTGGATCACTACTGGGTGTACCTGATAGACACCACAAAATGCATAGGGTGTGGCGCCTGTGTGCGGGCGGATAAACGGGAGAACGGCGTGCCCCCCATGTTTTTCCGAACCTGGGTGGAGCGATACCAGATCACCGAAGACAATCACGTGCATGTGGACTCCCCCGATGGAGGATACGGTGGCTTTTTGCCCGAGGACCTGGCCCAGCTTCTGACCAGCGCGGAAAAGGACCCAGCCGGGCCGGGCAGGGGGGGCGGCAAGGGGAAAAACAAGGTGACAAAGGGCTTTTTTGTGCCGAAGATGTGCAACCATTGCCGGAACACCCCCTGCACCCAGGTGTGCCCTGTCAACGCCTCATACCAATCCCCCGACGGCGTGGTGCTGGTGGACAAGACGCGCTGCATCGGCTGCTCCTATTGCGTGCAGGCCTGCCCCTACGGCTCCCGGTACATCCATCCGGAAAAACACACCGCGGACAAATGCACCTGGTGCTACCACAGGATCACAAAAGGCCTCATGCCGGCCTGCGTAACCGTATGCCCCACCGGGGCGCGCAAGTTTGGCGATCTAAAAGACGAATCCTCCGAGATAAAAAAACTGCTGGCCACCCAGAGGTTGAACGTATTGAAGCCGGAACTGAACACAGAACCTTTCTGCTTTTACATCGGACTCGACCAGTCGGTGAGATAGGGAGCGCGCCCATGACATATTCAGAATATCTTTTTCCCAACGACATGCACATCTACTGGAGCCTGATGATCGTCACATATCCGTTCATCACAGGGCTCATCGCAGGCGCGTTCATGGCCTCGGCGCTGTTCCATGTGTTCGGGCTCCAGGAGCTCAAGCCTATCAGCCGTTTCGCATTGCTGGTGTCGCTGGCTTTCATGCTGTGCGCCACTTTGCCATTGCTGTTCCATCTGGGGCATCCGGAAAGAGCGCTCAACGTGGTGGTCACCCCCCACTGGCATTCGGCCATGGCCGGGTTCGGATTCATATACAGCTTCTACCTGGTGGTGCTGACCATGGAGATATGGCTCTCCTATTGGGAAGAGATCGTCACGTATGGCAGGACCAGCGCCAGCGGAATGAAAAAAACCTTTTGGCGAGCCATCGCCCTGGGCGCGGGGGAGACCTCCGACGATATCAAGCAAGCCAATAAAAAAGCGATATACATACTCGGATTGATCGGCATCCCCTCGGCGTGCACCCTGCACGGCTATGTGGGTTTCATCTTCGGCTCGCTCAAATCCAACCCGTGGTGGTCCACCCCCCTTATGCCCCAGGTGTTCCTGCTTTCCGCCATCGTCTCCGGGCTGGCCCTGCTGATCGTGATGTATGTGGCGTTGAGCTCCAAGGGATACCTCACATGGTCGACAAAATGCTTGAAGACCCTGTGCTTCTACCTTTGGCTGGCCATGCTTTTTTATATGATCTCCGAAGGGCTGGAGATCCTTTTCTTTTATTACGAGTCCTCCGACGCGTGGTTCGTCATCTCCACCCTGCTCTTTACCAAGCTGTGGGTGTCTTTCGTGGTGGTGCAGATCGGGATCGGGGTGGTTGTGCCCTTCACTCTCCTTTCCATCATGTTATTCATGAAGGAGGACCAGGGGCTGTACACCACCATGGCGGTGATCGCAGCGGCCACGGCGCTGTTCGAGGTGTGGATGATGCGCTGGAACATCGTCATCGGCGGCCAGCAGTTCTCCAAAAGCTATGTGGGTTTTCGCAGCTATCATCCCGAGTGGCTGGACCAGGAGGGAATCCTGACCACCATGGGGCTGTCGCTGCTTCCATTTTTCCTGCTGTATGTCCTGACGCGGATCCTCCCCATGCGCGAGGCGGCGGAGGCCACCGAGGAGGAGAAACCCCTGCAGAGCGGGGAACCGGCGGAACAATAAGCGATGTTTTGGGTCCGTGGCCCGAGCGCGGATCATTATATGGATAACTATAAGAAGGAATCAGTAATGAAGAAAGTATTGATGATGGCCATGGGTTTGTGTTTCATCCTCTCGGCGTCCCCTGCCCTGGCGGGCGCGCCGGAGGGGGAAGCGCTTTTTAAAGGCGCCGCCAAATGCAAAAACTGCCACAACACCACCGACAAAAAGAAAGTGGGGCCTGGCTTGTCCAAAGTGCTGGATCGAGCGGGCGCGGAGTGGGTGAAATCCTTCCTGGCCGATCCCCAGGCGGTGTGGACCGCAGACGAGGGATACACAAAAACCTTGAAGGAGTCTGTGAACAGTGTGGGCAAACCGAAACCGAAACATAAAACCCACAAGCTGACGGATGAGGAGATCGAAAATCTGCTCGATTTTCTAAGAACCCTTACCTGATCAATACAGGGAGTGATGGATGGCGGCCACTGGCCGTCATTCCAACTCCCGCCACCATGGATCCCTTGGCAGGGCGTGCGGATTTTCCACAATCACCCCCGCCAGAGGCGTGGCAAAGGATATATTTCTGCGAATCGCCTCGTTATAAAAACGTTCCGCCGGTTCCTTCCATGGATGAAACGCCATGCGGAAGGTTCCCCAATGCATGGGAATGAACACCCCCCCATCCAGATCCACATGGGCCTGGATCGCCTGCTCCGGCGTCATATGCGCCTCCGGCCACACATCGGCGTAGGCGCCTATATGCATCAGGGTGAAGTCAAAGGGACCATACCGCCTGCCGATCTCCTTGAAGCATCCGAACATCCCCGTGTCCCCGCTGAAATAAACCCGGCTTTCCGGAGTGGTGATCACCCATGAGCCCCACAGAGTCTTGTTGCGGTCCAGCAACCCCCTGGCGGAAAAATGCTGGGCGGGAGCCAGCGCCAGGGTGACTTTCCCCTCCAGGGAATACTCTTCCCACCAGTCAAGTTGCGTCACCTTTTCCTTTTCCACACCCCAATCCACCATGCGCCCCCCCACCCCCATCGGCGCCACAAACCGGGCAGTCTTTTCCTTCAGCGCCATGATGGTTTTGTAATCCAGATGGTCGTAGTGGTCATGGGAGATCAGCACGGCGTCCAGGCCCGGCAGATCCTCGGCGCTGATGGGGGGCGGGGTGAACCTCTTCGGCCCGGCCCAGCTTAATGGGGAGGCGCGCTGGCCCAGATTCGGGTCGGTCAATATTCGCAGGCCCCCGATCTCGATGAGCATCGCCGAATGCCCCAGCCAGGTGATCCGGGTCTTTTGTCCGGGCGGGGCGGCGTAGTCCTCCGCCTTGCGCTTTTCCACCGGCAGCGCCGATTTCGGCTCCTGGTCCTTCCGGTCCTCGAAAAAGAAGCGGTAGAAGAGGGAGCCATGGCCGCTTCTGGGGGTGATATCCACATCGCCGATATTGTGATACCGCCCGTCGCGCAGGATGCTCCCGCCACAATCCGGCTGGCTCTCTTCCACCTCCGCCCCCAGCGCCCGCTCCACAGGGCTGGCGGCGGTCAACAGAAAGCTCCCCAGCAGAACGAGTCCATATGCGTATCCAGGGTTCACGTCGGCTCTTCCCCCCCCTCATAGGAGGAAAGGGTATAAAAACTGTGGGGGTGGTTCAGGGAAAAATCCTTCACATGCTGGCGATATCCGGGATCGAACGCGTCGCGGCGAATATCCTGGATCAACTGGCCGAATTGCGCAGTGGTCTTGACCTGGGGCGAGGCGGCCTGGCCGATCTCGCGCAGGTGAAGATCCACCACCACTTTGGCGCCGATCTTTTTCAGCTCCGCCGGGTCGCGCTCGTCGGAATAGTATTGCGACAGAGCCACCAGCCGGGTGCCCATATACGCAGCTTCCTCCAGGTCGTGGGTGACGAAGAATATGGTCAGGCGGCTCTCCTCCCAAAGCTCCAGCAGGAACATCTGCATATCCTCCCTGGCGCCCGGGTCCAGGGCGGAGAAAGGCTCATCCATAAGCAGGATCTTCGGCCGGGAGAACAGCGCCTGGATCACCGCCACCCTCTGCTGCTGGCCACCTGAGAGCTGGTGGGGATATTTGTGGGAATGGTTTTCCATCCCCGCCCGCCGCAGAAACACCATCGCCTTTTCCGTCAGCTCCTTTTTCCGCGCCCCCCACTGCCAGGGCCACATCCGCAGCCGATGGCCGAACAGGATATTGTCCAGGGCGCGAAGATTGGGGAACAGCGAATACTTCTGGTATACTATACCCCGGTCCTTGTCCGGGGAGCCGATGGGGGAGCCGTTGAGCAGCACCTGCCCGGTGGTGGTCCGCTCCTGGCCCAGGATCAGCCGCAACAGGGTGGACTTGCCGCAGCCCGATGGCCCCACCACTGCGCAAAACTCGCCAGGCGCGATGGACAGGTCGATATCGTCCAGTATCAGATTGTCCCCATAAGCCTTATATACATCCTGGATATGCAGGATGCTGCCGGTTTTCAGCTTTTCCAAATCGTTGACGCCCTTCACTTCGTGTACCACGGATACCTCCATCCCACCCATAGCCGCAGGCCCAGATCCAGGGTGTAGCCGATGAGCGTTATCCAGCACACATAGGGCAATATCACATCCATGGCCATGTACCTTCGCATGAGATATATGCGATACCCCAGCCCCTCGGTGGAAGCGATCGCCTCCGCCGCGATGAGAAAAAGCCACGCCGCGCCCAGGGTGAGCCGGGTGGTGTTGAACAGCCGGGGCATCACCTGGGGCAGGATCACCCGATATACCACCCCCAGCTGGCTGGCCCCCAGGGAAAGCGCCTTGGTCACCTGTTCCTTGGGGAGCGCCAGAGTGGCCAGAAAGATGTCCCTGGTTATCACGAACACCGAACCGACAAAAATAAGGATCACCTTGGCCGTTTCGTCCACACCGAATACTATGAACAGCACCGGCAGGACCGCCAAAGGCGGGATGATGGAGAGGAAGGTGACAAAGGCCCGCGCAAGACTGTTCAACCCGGGAAACATGGCCATGTTTATCCCCAGCAGAAGGCCCACGATGGCTGCAGAGACGATCCCCATGCCCAGGCGCTGGAGGCTGGAGACGGTGTCCTGCCAGAAGGGGTATTGGCCTGTGCGCGGGTCCGGCTCCGTGGCCAGCCGGGCGGTGGCCTCCGCCATCTTCGCCACGGAAGGCAGAAGCTTGGCGTTGGGATTCTCCGCCAGCATCTTGTGGGAGGAGATCAGGTATGCGCATATCATGAACGCGAAGGGCAACGCCACCAGCACCCAATGCAGATATGGCCCCGGCCGGGCATGAAGGCCGAACAGCCTGGGATATTTCATAGGATCGACCTTTCCAAAGCCACTACTTTATCGCCTCCTCCATGTATCTGGTATTGAACCGCAGCTTCACGTTCCCCTTGTCCCCCATCACGGAGCCATCGGAAAACTCGATGCCGACAAAATCCACCGACGAGGCCCCCTGGCCGAAGAGGCCATGGGCGAAGGAGAACTTGCGCACCTCGTCCATGGTCTTCCTGAACTGGGCGCCTTTGGTGAAGCCCGCCGCGTCCCTGGGATTGAACAGCATGTAGGTGGTGTCCAGCTGGGCCTTGAACTCGGCCAGGGTGCTGCCGGCGAACTTTGCCATGGAGGCCAGCGCGTCGTTGGCGGCCACGCCCCTGCCGGACATTATCGCCATGGTTTCAAACCACGCCCCCACGATGGCTTTCTTGCACCCTTCCGGCATATTGGTGCGCACCAGCAAAGTGTCCACAATCTCCCCGGGGATCATGGAGGAGTCGAACACCATATGGGCGCCCGGCTCGTTGCGGGCGGACATCAGGATGGGGTTCCAGGTGACCACGGAAGTCCCCACGGCCCCGGTGGAAAACAGGGCGCCGATATCCGCGTCGGAGGTGTTCACCACTTTCAGGTCCCGCTCGCTCATCCCGTTTTTATCCAGGGCGCGGGCCAGAAGGTAGTGGGAGACGGAAAGCTCCACCAGCATCACGCTTCTCCCTTTCAGGTCCGCCACGCTCATTTTCTTTTTCCCGGGATCTTTGATCAGCACTCCGTCGTTGCCGTTGGAGTAGTCCCCCACGATCAGCACTGTGGTGTCCACCCCTCCCACCGCCGGGATGGCCAGCCCGTCCATGGTGGTGGCGGTCACTCCATCGAAGGCCCCGGCGGTGTATTGGTTTATCGACTCGATGTAGTCGTTGACCAGGGTGATGGAGACCTCCACCCCGTTTTGTTTGGCGTGCTTATCCATGATGCCGCTGTCTTTCATATAGGCGTATGGCTCCCAGCCTGTATAGTGGGACCAGGCGATCTTGCAGCTGTCCGCCGCGTGGGCGGGGGCCGGGGCCAGAGGCATGTGCGCCATCATCGCCATCGCCAGGATGGCCAGTATCGATTTTGTTTTCATCACGGTCTCCCTTTCAATTTTCCGTTCGGCGGTTGGTTATTTCACATCCAGAAATTCGGTCCAGTTCTTCCCCTTCATATGTTCGCTGGCCACGGTCCCCTTCTCCAGCCGGTCGATGGCCTTCTCCCCCTCCTGGGTCAGCTGGTCCATCTCCAGCACGGCCTGGGCCATCTTCGGCAGCGCCTCCTGGCGGAACCGGGACAGCTCGTTTATCGCCTCGTTCATGTCGTTGAACGCGGACTTGAGCGCCTCCATATCCAGCATGGCGGAGCTGGCCTGTTTATGGATGGCGGTCCCCTGG
>JAOUPQ010000122.1 GCA_029879765.1 Nitrospinota bacterium
CATGCGCCCGGAAAACATCCACTCCGTGCTGGACGAAGCCATCCTGTCCCAGAAAATGGAGATGGAGAAACGGGGTATTCAGGTGGTCAAGCTCTACGACCCAAGTCTGCCGCCGGTGGAGGGGAACAGGGACCGGCTGGTTCAGGTCTTCATGAACCTGGTCAAGAATTCGGTGGAAGCTTGCCCCGACGGGGGGGAGCTGATAGTCCGCAGCGGCCCCGCATGGCGCTTTCCCGATGGAGCGCCGCCACGCAAGGACAAGAAATACGCCACAGTGGAGATAATCGACGAAGGGTATGGAATCGATGAGGCGGATCTTCAGGGGCTGTATACCCCATTCTTTACCAGGAAAAAGGGTGGGGCCGGCCTGGGGCTCACTGTCACTCTGAATTTGGTGCGCGCCCACTTTGGGCTTCTGTCTGTGAAGAACAGAAAGGAGAGCCGAGGCGCCGAGGCGTCGGTGTATCTGCCTCTGGCCTGATCGGAAGGGGGATTTTATTTCCTGGAGAACATGGGGAGGGTCAGGGTGTCTCCCGGCAGGAGCTTGCGGATTTCCTTTCCCGGATTGTATAGCATCACCAGCCAGAGAGGGGTATTGTGCTCCTGGACGCAAAGGGTCCAGATCGATTTTCCCTTTTTCACCACCACCTGCTTCTCGTCCTCCACGTCATGATTCTCCAGAAAGGAGGCCATCATAGACTTGTAGTGGTTCATCCGTTTTATCTCGAATTCCTCAGAGCTAACGTTGGAGAGGGGAATCATCACTTTTTGCCCGGCCTGCAGATGACGGCGGCCACCATTGAGTTTTCTGATTTCCCAGACGCTGGCCCTGGCCCATTCGGCGTACAGGCCGATGGATTCCTCCGGAGCGGCGATGATATATCCGACACCGTTCTCTATGGATCTGAAGAAATAGAGCCTTGGATTAAGATGCAAGTCCCGGCCAAGCACCTGGGCGACCACCTTTAACTCGGGAGTTTCTATGGGTTCCGGGTTGCTTTTCTCGACAGGGGACGGAGAGGGATGATTCACCAGAAAATCCCTGTTGGATTCTTCCGTTGAATCGGAAGCCATCGCCATCTGCGCTCCTCCAGTCTGGTTGGCAGGGGTTGGGACAGCCGCAGCCATAACCGCGGGGGAGAGCTTCTGTGGTGGATCGATAGTATTGTCCATGGCGGGCTTTGCCACTTTTGCGACAGTCTTTGAAGAGGCTTTCTTCTTTTTGCCCGTATCGCTGTTTTTGGTGGGGGAAGGAACCAATATTTTGGACCCGACCCGAAGAGCGCGGGGATTGATATTGTTCACGCTGAGCAAGGTACTTTCCGACACCCCATAGTGGACAGCGATCCTGCTGATAGTCTCCCCTCTTTGAACCTTGTGGAATATATCCCCTGTGCCACTGGTCAGGCTGGAGGGGACTTTGTCCAGCGACAACAGCGCAAAGCTTCCCATTCCCTCCGGCACCTTTAATTTAAAATTCTTTGGGATCCTGGCTTTTCCATCCCACACCACTTCGGAGAGGGATGGATTCAGCGTTTTCAAGGTTTCTATAGGAAGGGAGGTGGCCGTCGCCAGATCAGAGACGTGAATATACCTTCCATAGGCTATCTCGTCATACATGACCTGCTCATGCAGATCCACAGGGCCAAAATATGCCATGTAGTTTCTGGAAACTTCCAGCGCCGCCAGGAACTCGGCGTAGAAATTTTTCGACGCGAAACCGAAATATCCGCTCTTGTAATGCTCCAGGATGTTTTCCAGGGAGGAGCCGTGCTTGGCCACGGAGCGTTTCATCCCGTTCAATCCATGGTTGTATGCGGTGATGGCCAGGGGCCAGGAGCCAAGAGTGTCATAGTTTTTCTTGAGCAAACTCGCGGCTGAATGGGTGGAGAACATGGGATCCCGCCTCTCGTCCACCAGATAGTCGATGCGCATATAGCTTTTGCCCGTGCCCCTGGTGAACTGCCATATCCCGGCGGCGCCGGCTTTTGAATATGCCTTGTAATAGAAAGAGGACTCCACATGGGGAAGGGCGCAAAGCTCCTCCGGCAGACCGTGCTGCCGGAACACTTTGCGCATCCGGGCAAGGAACTGGCCGGATCGCTCTATTCCCTCCCGGAACCTGTCCGACAAGCCGCGCTGGGCGCGAACGCCTCTGTAATATTTTAAGAACTGGGAGTAGCTGTTCAGCCTGTCCGGCAAGGCGTTGGCTATGGCCGCCTCTTCGGGATTCACGGCCACCCCCTTGTTTTTGTGGATTTTCTTCAACAACTGCGCGATATGCTTTTTTCGCTTCTCCATATACCTTTCAACCTTGCGGCTGTTCAGGTTTTCCCCAGGGAAAAGCTTGCCCGCGTCCACCACTTCATAAACGATCCCAAGGTTCTCCTTGTCGTGGATGACCCATTGGCTCGTATCATACTTGGAGTATATCGATATCCAGAAGTCAACGTTGGGAACAAGGCTTTCGGGGAGGGGGAAATGCCTCCCGAAGCTAAGATTGGCCGCCGATGGCGAGTCCACGGGGCTGAGGATAGACGCAGGAGGAGCCTGCTCGTATTGCGAGGCGCCCGATGGATGCGCCCCGAACAGAAGAATAACCGCGACTGATATCAGTAACAGTGAATAAATATTGCGTTTCACTGGAATTCCCAATTGTTTGGGTACTAAATCTAGCATATTGTCGACAAAAAATCAATATGTTATCCGTTGATCTGGGGGAGGAGGGAGATACATAGCTATTGACCGGAGGATGGGAATTGATGTATAAACCTGATATGTAAAGAGAAATGAATATATTCTTATTCGAATAGACATATTATTGCGCTACGTCGCGAATTAAATTAATGCCTCCAAAATCGAAAAAATCGGAACAAGGATCACCACCCAATCCGCCAAAGAATACCGATCTGAAGGGGGAGCTGGAATCCAGGTTCCTCTCCTACGCTCTCTCGACTATTGTTTCGCGGGCGTTGCCTGATATCAGGGACGGGTTGAAACCGGTCCACCGTCGGGTGATCTATGCCATGAACCAGTTGCGGCTATTCCACGACGCCAAATATCGCAAGTCCGCCGCCGTGGTGGGTGAAGTGATGGGAAAGTACCATCCCCACGGCGATCAGGCCATCTACGACGCCCTGGTGCGCATGGCCCAGAGCTTCAGCCTGCGATACCCTCTGGTGGAAGGGCATGGCAATTTCGGCAGTATCGATGGCGACCCGGCTGGCGCCATGAGATACACCGAGGCGAGGCTGGCCAGGCTGACCGGGGAATTGCTCGGAGACCTGAAAAAAGAGACCGTGGAGTTTCTCCCCACCTTTGATGGAGAGAATAAGGAGCCCAGGCTGCTCCCCGCCGGTTTTCCCAACCTTCTGGTCAATGGTTCCTCGGGTATCGCCGTGGGTATCGCCACCAACATACCGCCCCACAACATGCGGGAGACTATAGACGCCGCCGTGGCCATGATCGACAAACCGGAAATCGATGTAAAAGGGCTGCTCTCCTACATTAAGGGGCCGGATTTCCCAGGTGGTGGACAGATGCTCACCAGCAAGGTGGACCTGCGAAACATTTACGAAACCGGTCATGGTTCCATAAAGCTGCGCGGGGAATGGACCACCGAAGATCAGCCTCGGGGGAAGTGGAGGATTGTGGTGACCAGCATCCCCTACACGGTCAACAAAAGCTCCCTGCTGGCCAGGATAGGGGAGTTGATCGCACAGAAAAGCATCGCTTATCTGGATGATGTGCGGGATGAGTCCGGGGAGGACATCCGGATAGTTCTGGAGCCTCGGGGCCAGGATGTGGACGCCGAGAAGGTGATGTCCTACATATACAAGAACACCGACCTGCAGATAAACTATCACATTAACTTTACGGCGCTGACCCCACAGTTAAAGCCAGAGCGTCACAATCTGGCGCAAGCGCTGCGAAGCTACCTCGACTACAGGTTCGAAACTGTCAGTAAACGCTTGACTTACGATCTTGCTGTGCTTAAGGAAAGGCTTCAGGTTCTGACGGCCTATCTCAAGGCCAGCGTAAATCTGGACAAGATCATCGCCATCATCCGCTCCTCCAAAACCAGAGATCAGGCCCGGGAAAAACTGATGGCCGAGTTCAAGTTCAACGAGCTGCAGGCCAACGCCATTCTTGATTTACGGCTGGCGGCGCTGGTGGGGATGGAGATATCCAAGATCAAGAAGGAGAAGATCGAAAAGGAAGCGGAGAGGGCGATAACCGAGGAGTTGCTCGGCAGCAAGGCGAAGCTGTGGAATCATATCAAAAAGGAGCTTCTGGAAATCCGGAGCCAGTATGGAGACAAGCGGCGCACGGCCATAGTCACCTCCACGAAAGATGAACCGGAATATACGGCGGCGGATTTTATAGAGCATGAGGACACCCATGTTATCGTTTCCAGGGATGGATGGATCAGACGGGTGAAGACCTTTACCAAGCCGGAAAATCTCCGGTTCAAGACGGGCGATTCGCTGTTGTCGTGGTTACCGGTAAACACCCGCGATCTTATATGCCTGTTCACCTCCCACGGCAAGGTATATTCCACAAAAGCGATCGAGATCACGCAGACTACGGGGTTTGGAGACCCGGTGCAGTCCATATTCAAGTTCGCCGACAAGGAGAGAATCATCTGGGCGTTGGCGATTATCCAGCCGGACGGGGAAGGGAAGGTCAAGCGGATTGCCCAGAGCGGATTGTTCGACCAATTGGACAAGCGGCAGGTGGAGTCGGTTTATGGCCAGATCCTGGAGAAGGAGGCGACTCTATTGCTGGTTACGGAGATGGGCATGGGATTCCGGTTCTCCTCCTCGGTGCTGGGGGAGACGAACAAGAACGGCAAAAAGATCGCCACCGTAAAGGAAGATGACGCCGTGCTGGGGATCAGCCTGACCAAAAAGAAGAGGGTGTTCACCCTTTCAGAGGATGGAAGGGGGCTCAAGTTCGATATTGAAGAGATCCCGGTGCTGGGAGGATCCGGCTCTGGTGTGCGCCTGATGAAGCTGAAGGAAGGGCAGATCCTGAAAGGATACCGGCTGGTGGATGACAAGGATAAGGTGATCCTGACCTATATGTCAGGCAAGGATGACAGCTTCAAGGTAGCGGAGCTGGAGAATGGGGCCAGGGGGACCGTGGGCAGGGTGCTGGCGTCCAAGAAAAAGAAACTGCTGGGACTGTTCACGGGTTGATGAAGTGACGGAGCAAGTAATATGAGCGCGGATTATACAGCCAAAGATATCGACGTTCTCGAGGGCCTGGAGCCTGTGCGCAAAAGGCCGGGAATGTATATCGGGGGAACCGACCTTACGGGCCTTCACCATCTGGTGTGGGAAGCTTTGGATAACTCGGTGGACGAGGCTATCAACAAGCATTGCGACAAGATCAAGGTGACGCTGCAGAAGGATGGCGGGGTCACGGTGGAGGACAATGGCCGGGGGATTCCGGTGGACAATCATCCCAAGCATAAAAAGCCTGCGCTGGAGCTTATCATGACCACGCTGCATTCCGGCGCCAAGTTTTCCAACAAAAGCTACTCCTCCGCCGGCGGGCTGCATGGGGTGGGAATCTCTGTAGTCAACGCCTTGTCCAGCAGGATGCTGATAACCGTCCGCCGTGAAGGATATGAATGGAGCCAGGAATACCAGGCGGGAGTGGCTGTATCCAAATTGCAAAAGGGCGCGGCTATCAAGGGAACTGGCACAAAGATAACCTTTTATCCCGATCCGAAGATATTTGGGGTTCTCAAGTTCAGCAAGAAGACCATAGTCGACAGGGCGGAAACGAAGGCGTTTCTTAACTCGGGGCTGTCCATAGAGGTGATTGACGAGCGGGATGGAACCACCACCCGTTTCCTTTATGAAAACGGGATCAAGGATTTTCTGGGCAAACTGCTGACCAACAGGAAAAAGGTGGGAGTGGAGAGCTTTTATCATCACGAGAGCAACGGCGTGCAGGTGGAAGTGGCCCTGCAGTGGACCGAGGAGACAGAGACCAGGATATATTCCTATGCCAACTCGGTTTATACCCTCGAAGGAGGCTCCCATGAATCCGGGTTGCGCAATGCGCTGGTGAAGGCGTTGCGGGAGCATGTGGATCGCGTGGGGCAGAAAGGGAAGACACCACCCATAACCGCCGAAGACGCCAGGGAGGGGCTTTGCGCGGTTCTCTCTGTATTTCTGCCCAACCCCCAGTTCCAGGGGCAGACCAAGGAGAAGCTTAATAATCCGGAGGCTCAGTCGGCGGTGGAGTCGATGCTGCGTCCCGCGTTCGAAAGATTCCTGCTGGAGCACCCTTCGGTGGCGGAGGCAGTGGTGATGCGGGTGAGCCTGGCGGCTCAGGCCCGGATGGCCTCCCGCAGTGCCAAGGAGGCGGTGATGCGAAAGACTTTCGTCAGCCACCGGCTCACCTTGCCGGGCAAGCTGTGGGACTGTTCGTCATCGGATCTTTCAAATACTGAACTATTTATCGTGGAAGGGGACTCGGCGGGAGGATCATCCAAAATGGCCAGGGACAGGACTATCCAGGCTGTCCTTCCGATCCGTGGCAAAATCCTGAACGTGGAAAACGCCACGGAGGATAAGCTGGCCAATAACAATGAAATCAAGGCATTGACCATATCCATCGGGTGCGGGATAGGCAAATCGTTCGACTATTCCAAGCTGCGATATGGAAAGATAATCATAATGACCGACGCCGATGTGGATGGGGCGCATATCTGCGCTTTGCTGCTCACATTCTTTTACAGATATATGCCTCAACTCATCGAAAAAGGCCATCTGTACCTTGCCCAGCCTCCTTTGTACAAGATAGACATGGGGAAGGATGGTGAATATTTCGCCCAGGATGACAAGGAAAGAGATAGAATATTATCGACGCTGAAAGGGCGGAGCAAACCTGAAATCCAGAGGTATAAGGGATTGGCCGAGATGCCCAACGCCACATTGAAAGTCACCACCATGGATCCCGCTTCCCGGACCCTGTTGCGGATCAGCCGAAAAGATGTGGAGGCGACTGATCTGGCATTCACCCGCCTTATGGGCAAGGACGCTTCCGCGCGATATGAGTTCATCAAGGAAAATTCGGAGGCTTTTGTAAATGCCGGAGGAGAGCTGGATCTCTAGGAAGTCTGGTTTGGGCCTTTTGTGGCGGGCGTCACATAAAATATGTTTGGCGGTGGCGTTTTCGCTGGTCGCCCAGCTTTCCCTCTCCGGATGCGCCTGGTCTCCCATACGGTATGGCGCCCACATCAATATCCTGCACCTGAACGATGTTTATGATGTAACACCCAATGAAGATGGGGCAGGGGGGCTGGCACGGGTGAAGACTCTTGTGGACGAAGCCCGGCGCAAGGATCCTTCCACATTGCTGATCATCTCCGGCGATTTTCTATCCCCTTCGTTGCTCTCTAGCCTGGATAAGGGAAGCAGCGTCATTGAAATTCTGAACTTGCTCCAGGTGGACTATGTGACCTTCGGGAACCATGATTTCGATTTTGGAATGGATATCCTGAAAAAGCGGATCAAACAATCCAAATTCAAATGGATCTCCTCCAATATCTTGGAGCTGGGCGGAAGAATCCCCGGCACAACTTTCGTGGATATCAGAAAAATCAACAGGGTGAATGTGGGATTCTTCGGCTTGCTGGACAGCAAGGCGGTCGATTCTTTTTATATGCCCAAGGAGATCGACATCCTGGATACCGTGGATGCGGCCAGGAGGGCGGTGAAAGCCCTGCGCAAGCGCAATGCGGAGGTTATAGTGGCCATAACCCATATGGATATGGACGCCGATAGGGTTCTGGCCAGAAGTGTGCCCGGCATCGACCTAATTCTTGGGGGCCATGATCATGTCGAGATTAACGAAGCCACCAGTGGCGAAGCTACCAGAGGCCCAGCCACAAGTGGCGAAGCCACCAGAGGTAAAGCCAGAAGTGGCATAGCCACCGGTGTCCCGAGAATCATCAAATCCGGATACAACGCCACCACCGTGGGCGAGGTGTCCATTTTCACCCGCGGCGGGAAGAAGGATACTGTGGATGGACGCCATCTGGAAGTAAACGCCAGCATCCCGGAAGACCCCCAGGTGGCAAACATGATTTCCAAAAGCATTGATAACCTGAACGCCAGCTACCAGGTGGTTTTGGGAACGACCTTAGTCCCCCTGGACGCGACCAGCTCCGGCAACCGGCGTGGGGAAACCAACCTGGGCAATTACATTGCCGACACCATGCGCAAGACCATGGTGGCGGACATTGCTGTCATGAATGGCGGCGCCATAGTATCAGGCAAGGTAATCAAGACTGGAGTAATCACCAAAAAGGATTTGCTGTCTATCCTCCCATTTGAAAACGTGCTGTGCAAGGTGATGCTTAAAGGTGGGGCAATCAAAGAAGCGCTGGAGCATTCCTTCGCCAGATATGAAATGGGGAAAGGCGCCTTTCTGCAGATTTCGGGAATGAAGATTGTGGCGGATATTTCCCAACCATCAGGACAGAGGATAAAGAGCGTGGTTGTCGGCGAAATCCCCCTGGAAGAGGAGAGGGAGTACACCCTTGCCCTTAATGACTATCTGCTGCGAGGTGGAGATGGATACACCATGCTCGCCAACACCCAGATTTTGATAAGCGACTTGTATGGTCAACTGGTGGTGGATGCCCTGGCCAGCGCTATAAAGGAAAGCGGGGTTATTGACCCGAAAACCGATGGACGGTTGACAATAATAGTAGGGGATTAACGATGGGGATATTTCCTTGCTTCCAGACGAGATCCATTGGTGTCTCCAGACCATTTCTATCGACAGGTGAAGGGGTGTATATCTGCGCTTTTATTAGTTTACATAACAT